>JAJYQS010000088.1 GCA_021794475.1 bacterium
CGAAACCGCCATTTTTAGACGATGCATGTCTTTCTCTATGATTAAAAACCCATTTCTTGGTCGATTCTCTTAAAAAATACTTTTCCGGCACATTCTCAAATTCTAAAACGTCTTTTAAAACCGGATAAATTGCCGGAAGTTCGGGAAACTCAAAGTCCGTCTGATTTTTAAAGCCGACGATAAAAATTCTCTGTCTGTTCTGCGGTACTACCGCCTTGGCGTTATAAATATTCTCAAAAACCGTATATCCGCATATAACTTTTAAGTCCCGCATTAAACTATCATAAACGTCTTTAAATTTTTTAGATTTTAAGCCTTTTACGTTTTCTAAAACAAATACGTCAGGTTGTTTATCTTTGATAATTCTTACGACTTGCGGTATCATATTCCTTTCATCGTCAATGCCTAACTGTTTGCCTGCCGTTGACCACGGTTGACAGGGAAAACCTGCAAAAAAGAAAAGAATATCGTCCTTATGTTTGCGTCCGGGAATATCTTTAGACGGTATTTTCGTTATATCGTCCGCAGGTTCTTTGCCAAAGTTTGCAAGATAAGTCTGCTTTGCATATTTGTCTTTTTCAAAAACGAATACACATTCAGGTTTAATATTAAGTTCTGCGCAAGCCTGCTCAAAACCTAATCTAAAACCGCCTATGCCCGCAAAGCCTTCAATGTAATTTATTTGCATGATTTAATATCCTTCACTTATTGAATTTCTAATATTTAATAGAATTTTGCTTAAATCAGCGTTATAAAATCCTGACGTTGAACCTGCGTTAATTTCTATTATTTTCGGTAAATTATATGCGCCGTTAATTCCGTCGGCTATATCTACCGTATATATCGTATCCGGCTGCCATTCCGTATTAGCTACTTTTTCGGCTAATTTCATTATTGTTTTCGGCGGCTCCGTTAAAGAAATCTTTCTTCCCCATGACCAAGAATAAGGCGAATATCCAGCAATTTTTCTATCGACTATCCACAGTCTCCATTCAGCATCTGGCATTTGATATGACTTATTAATCATACACATCGTTTCAGGCGCATTTATAAGATAAAAAGCTATATCAGGATGCGACAATATATCGTCTATCCTGTTTGCGACAAAACCGGTAAATAATTTATTTCCGCCGTTCGGCTTTATAAAAATAGGAAACTTGTCTTGACGAAGACGAATTACTAAACTTAACGGTAAGAAATAACAATCGCTATTAACTACGCCAAACTCCCGCAAATAAGAAATCCATGTTGAAACATTATAATTATGGTTATCGTAACAAAGACGGATATCCGCTTTTGTTTTTATAAGCATATTAGCGTCCTGAATAGTAGTAATAGCAAATGATGGCTTATTGCTATCAAAGCTATTAGGCAAGGGTATAAATGACATTTCGTCTTTTGTTATCGTTTGAACTTCATCGCCCATAGCCGATAAAATTTTAACCGCCTCGTTAAGTCTATTTTTAAAAATTGCTTTGTGTATTCGCCAAAACATTTTACACGTCCATATTTTAATTTTTTTATTTTTGAGGTAACTCATCGACATATTTAGCTTTTGTTCTCCATGTATGCCCGCATTTAGAACAGCAAACATCCGAATATCGCGAATAATGAAAAGCGCCTTTCGGACTTTCAAAATGACTATAATTCCCGTGATAAGTTAAAACATACCAATTCTTTTTGTCTTTTATTTCACATTTACACATTACACCGTTAGACATAATTACACCTCATAATAAAATAATTTAATTATCATTTACGCCTCTGCAAAAGGTAAAAGGTTCTCGCCCTGCTCATCTAAATCGTAATTCGCCCAGACGGTTTCCGTCCGTGCAGGACAGTTATCTTTATTTCTGTATCTCAAACTATTAGCGAAACAGTTAAAATCCCGCCTGTAAAAGTCTGAAAGCCTGTTGCTGTAAACATCATTATCGTAACCGCTTAAAAGCCATTTGCCTTTGATATTCAAAAGAATATCTATAAGTTCGTTGTGGTCTTTATCCGTCATCTCAAACATATATCCGCCGGATTTACGGGATCTGGATACGTAAGGCGGGTCGAGATAGAAAAACGTATCAGGTCTGTCCCAGTTAGCGATTAATTTTCTAAAATCTAAATTATCGATATAGACTTCAGAAAGTCTTTTATGTATAAGGCTTAATTTATCAATGCTTTTTCTAATATATTTAGGTATATTTACGTCTATCGAAAACCGCCAGCCTGCGCCTTTTTTAGCGTTTGGATGCTCCCCGTTTATCGTCGATTTAATCAAGTAATAAAATCTGACCGCCCGTTCCGCCTTATTAAGTTTATCTATTTGCATATCGCGGTATTCATAATATAATTGCCGGCTATACGGCAATAAGTTTATTTTTTCCTGAAATTTCTTAAACAGTTTTTCGTCCGTAATAACTTTAAAAAAGTTATATAATTCTCCGTCTATATCGTTATAAACCTCTATTTCGGACGGCTTTTTGTTTATCAGTATCGCGCCGGATCCGCCGAAGACTTCAACATAAGTCTTATGTTTCGGAAATAAAGGTATCAGCTTATCTGTCATAAAGAACTTACCACCGAAATAGCCGAATGGTGTTAATTTTTGGACTTTCATAATTTATTTAAATCTCCGTTTTCTCATACAGATATATTTCTTTTAGTCCCCACCATTTTTTATAACTAGGCAGTGAACATATTTCGCTGACCATAACATCGTGAGTATCTGAAAAAGATTTAGCGCCTGATTCAAACCATTTTTTAGCGCTTTCTGTTTTTACACTATCATTTATCCAGATTTTATATGCCTTAGTTCTTTGATAAATTATTGCTCTGATTTTATGATTAATATATTTATCTATTTTCATATAAAAAATATCCTTCTTATTTTTTATGTAAAGTTATTACTGCAAAATCAAATAAAGAACTATAAAAAATTAATCTTATTTTTTTACTTCCATAAATAGCGAAACATCTATTTTTAATACTTATGCGTTTTAAATGCTTAGTTAAAACAAGATTAATCTTATTATCATTATTAGCCTTTAATTTAACAGTTATATGAATAACACCATCCTTATCGCCATAATCATAAATATGATTTTCGAGTTCTGCTGTTAGCAGATTATATTTTTTAAAAAACATTTTTCCTCTTATTTCACCCATTTATCTTATATAAACCTTGTATTCCGCAAAAACATCTCCGTCCATAGCGGAATACGCTTTACCGTATTCCTTTTTCTCTTTAATTGGTTTATTTTTACAGACGATAAAATACATACCGTCGAATTTTTTTTGATAAATACCGTCTACCTTATATCGCAAGCCATTTTTAATTATGCTTTTAGTTTTATATTCCCTAAATGCAAAAAAATATTCATTTCTGTTGTATTTTTTCCTAAACCATGCTGTTATTTCTTCAATATTAGCCATTTTATGCCTCCCTATTTGATTACCGATATTGCGCTTCTTCTGTCTATGCCTTTAATTTCTATAACTTCTGTCATAGCGATAATTCTTGAAGCGATTTTGTCGTTTAAGTTTTTTCTTATTTCTTCAAGCGAATAATTTGACGTAATTACCGTCTGCTTATCTTCTTCATATCTTGAATTTATTATTACGTACAAAGTCTGTATTACCCAATCTGTCGTTTTTTCTGTTCCAAGATCGTCCATAATTAAAATTTCCGGCTTCATATATTTTTTAATTAAGTCCATCTCTTCTATGGTTTCGCTTTTAAAAGCTCCGCGTATATTTAAAAGCATTACTGGAACAGAGACAAATAGTCCGAGATTATCCTGAAGCCTGTATTTCCCGTCATATTCGCAAAGAGGCTCGGAATTTAATATAACGTTTTTTAAAAAGCTTACCGCTAAGTCCGTTTTTCCGGTTCCTACCGGACCGTGAAAGTAATAACCGGATTTAAGATTCAATTTTGTAATATTGCTCTTTGGCGATACAAATCTCTTAGGTACTCCCATTCTTGAAAGAACCGACTGGATATTTTTTTCCAACCCGGACTTAAAACGGTCTAATTTTACGTCATTTGATTCTGTTTCCGGTTCATTTTTAACCATAAATTTTAAATCATTAATAATTTCTTTGATGCAGGTAGTTTGTTCCATAATTAATCTCCTGTTACCCATATTTCACCGGTAACATTATCGATATGGGTAGTTTTAATGTTTTTGTATTTACCTGATTCTTCAAATCCTTTATCAACAACTTTTTTATTTCCACCTTTATCCTGGACTTTTGTTAACCAGTAATTAATAAATCGTTTATAATTTTTTTTCCTTTTTTCAGGATTAGACACTAACCATGCTTTCATTTTTAATAATTCTTGTTTAATATCTACTGCAGGATAAGCTTCATCCCATATAGCTATATCTTTTTCTGTTATATTTTCCCAAGATAGAGATTTAAAATTAAAATTAATTTTATATTTCTGTTTCGAATTTGATTTTTCGTAAGAAAAATCGTTCGGAACAATAGTATTATTTTCTTCTAATTTATTATTCTTAATTATGTTTTCTTCTATATATATATTCTTAGGGTGCATTTCCTGCACAGGGGGGAGTGCGTCATTTTCACAGGGGGGGTGCATTTCCTGCACAGGGGGGAGTGCGTCATTTTCACAGGGGGGGTGCATTTCCTGCACAGGGGTATTATTTTTCTGGGATTCTATTAAACCTTCGGTCATTATGCGTTCAAGTATAGTATTTAGGGGCTTAAAGGAATATAAATTGCTTATATCGCCCTTTTCTTTATTGCGTCTATTAATTTTTGTAATATATCCCTTTTTTATAAGTGAATTAAAAAGGGATACAATAGCACGCTGACTAATCCCAGTAAGTTTTTCTAATGTTTTTCGAGATGGCCACGCTGAATCGTTTTGATGAGCAAAGTAATATAAACTTGATAAAAGTAGATATTCGTAAGGTTTGATATTTAATTTAGTTAAATTAGCAAATAATACGTTCGGTATCATTATAAAGCCGACTTTTTTATTAAAGTCTAAGATGTCTATTTTTTGATTTTCTTTATTTTCTAAATCTAAACTGTTCGTTTCCATATTAACCTCTGTAATCTCCTAAAAATAAGTTATTTTCCTCTGTTTGTTGCTTTCTGAATTAATTCAGAAAGCGACTCCACTTTATTATTTTCGATATATTTATCAAGCTCCGAAACTTTAAAAAGGATTTTTCCTTCAGGTTTATAAAATGGAATTTTATTGCTCTTTACTATGTTTCTTAAATTTCTTTCCGAAACACGAAGATACTCCGCAGCTTCCTGCAGCGTTAAATATTTCTTGTTTACAGATAAATCCATGATTAAAACTTTAAGGTCGTCTTTAGTGAGAAGAAATACTTCGTTATTTTTAAGTTCAAGAGTTCTCATTGTGTTCCTCCGGATATAAAAGATCTATTGCCGGTATGCCGGTTAATTTTGAGATTTTTTGAGCTGTATTACGGGAAGGATATTTTTTATAATTAAGATAGTAATATATTATTCTTTCCGATTTATTAATATTTTGTGCTAATTCTTTAATAGAATTATTAATTAAAAAGCTGTTTAAAGGGTGATTAAATCTTTTCATAATTATTTTTTTGAATTATATTTAAGATTAATTATTTGAAGCATTGGTTCAAATATATATCATAAAAAAAAAGATGTCAAGTATTTTTTAACCATTGATTAATTGAATTTTTTTTAAAATGTATATAAAATTGAAACAATGAGCAAGAAAAAAACCGAAGAAGAAGAAAAGGTTATATTTGAAAGCGGTTCGCAATTAGATAGTTTTATTGATTTATTAAAAAACAAGGATAAAACTTTAAGTAGGGAGCGGATTGCTGAGATTATGAATGTATCGCAAGAACAACTTTCTAAGTTTACTAATGGTAAAAATTCTCCGCCGTTTTTTAGAATTTATAATTTTATTAAAAATTGGAATATATCTATTAGCGATATAGCTTTTTTATTTAAAATTAAAGATAAAACTGATGAAAAAAATAATATTACTTCAGAAATATATTCCACTATTCCAGAAATAAATAACAAGATCTCAATTCTTAAAGATATTTACGAATCAGGAGACGAAACACTTATATGCGGAGTCGATTTATGCCTTAAGGGTGCCTATGACTATTTTTTAGCAAAAAAAAGACAAAAAGCAAGTTAGAAGAAGAAATGAAAAAGCGCAGATTAAGGATAATAAAATAATTTAAATATAGATAATTAATACAACAATATGTCCGAAAATATCATCAAAACTCTCTACGAAACCCGCTCTAATTTAGAATATCTTAAGTCTTATTTATCAGGCGCTAAAGAAGAGTGTGATAAAGCAATTAATGATATAAAAGAAATTGATAATGAACTTATTAAAAATCATTATGTGCCGTGGTTTGAATTTATTAAATTTGCTTTTTCCGACGAGCATATAGATTTTAATCTACGTGATAAATACAAAGAATTTAATAATATATTTTCTTTGGATTTCGGTTTAGACGCCCATATAAGCAATTTAAGCCCTGCGGAAATTAAAAACACCCTGAATATTATAAAAACGGCCGCAAGAGACGTTAAGACTTCCATTGAAAATAATAACAACTGTGATAAATACAATACCGACATTTTAGAAAAAATTTATAAATCGATTGATTCCATTGATTTTTTAAATTTAATAGGCGAAATAATTTCAGAAAATAGTAAAAATAACGATAATATTTTTAATCAAGTTAAAGGAAAGTATGCAGAATATAAATTTATCGAATTTTTAAATAAAAATAATAAAGCATTTTTTTATATCGATAATAATAAAAACACGATGTGTAAGGCTTTGAATTATAACGGAGCAAAGAGGCCGGATTTAATTTTAATTCTTGACAGAATATTTAAGGTGTTCGTGGATGTCAAAAATTATTCGATAAATAAAAATAATAAATTTGGGATAAACAAAAAGGATATCGATCCTTTTATTAATTTGGAAGAACGGTATTCTATCCCCGTATTTTTGGCTATATCTAACGGTAAATTGCAATTTAATACATGGTATTTCGTATCCGTCAATAAAATTTTCGAAGATAAAAAAGATTTAATTAACGATAGCTTTTGGTATATCGATACGGACGATCCTATTTTTTATAAGACGGACGCAGCAAATAAATTTGACGATAAATTTTTAATTGCAAATAATCAAGAAATATTGAATAATGTAAAAATAATGGCAGAATATTTCAAAAGCGTTTCGTAATAAGGTTAAATATTAACTTTAGAGGTTAAAATGTTTAAAAAAATAGGTTTAATTGGATTAACAATTTCTTTTATGGTTATACTATTTTCCGGCTGCGCAAATAAGCCAAATACAAAAGTTTTTTCGAAAGCAACGGCTCTTTATTTAATTCATAAAAAATATCCGGATTATAAAATCAACAGAATAGCATGTCCGAATAATTTTAGCAGCAAGAGATTAGATATAGCAGGATGCGAGATTAATATCGAAGGCAAAAGCCCTTGGGGTCTGCCTGCTAAAGACGACGTAAATAAAGGCTATAATTCAGCGGTTGGATTTAAACAAACGGTGAACGGCAACTGGTATTTATGGAAATTTATGTCTAATCAACAAAAACCGGTCTATATCGTGCTTCCGCATAATAAAAGATTTTATGAAAAATAAATATTAAGGAAGATTATTATGGATAATTTAAAATATAAATGTCCTAAATGCGGCTCTGATAATATTCAAAGCGTTCCTATCGCTTATAAAGCCGGCACTGGCAATGTGTCGGGAAACACAAATCAAAGCGGATTAGGGGTAGCATTTACAAGCGGCGGAATAGCTCCTGTTATTGGCTTTGGTTCCGGAAAAATAAATGCAACTCAAAAAACCGCACTTGCAGAAACTATTGAACCGCCGTCTAAATTTCCTATGTTTTTAGAAAAAGCGGTTCTTATAATTTCATTAATCGGATTCGGAACATCTTTCTATGGAGAAGGTATTATTGCGTATATGTTATTTATAAGCTTAGCGGCAGTTTTAACCGGTTATTTTATTTTAAAAATACGTAGTAATATTAAAGAAAATATGGAATATGTATATATGGAAGCAGCGTTGATTTTCACTTGGTATGTTTCTATGTCTGCGGCAGCTGCAAAAAGCTTCGATCTCTTATTCTTTTTATCGTGGCTTTTAACCGTAGCTTCAGCAAGTTATGCTTTTTATCTGCATACAAAATACAATAAAACCCAATATCTCAAAGAAGTGGAACGCTGGGAAAAATCTTTCATATGCCATAGATGCGGAAATATTTTTGAATTATAGCTTCCTCATCCTTACCGCACATATTCTTGTCTCGTGTCAAATGTATGCTATAATACATACAAAGGAGTTTCGTTATGAAAACATTATATGAAATAGAAAATATTCTTGAAAATCATAAAAAAGAGCTTGCGGAAAAATATCATGTTTCAGAAATCGGCGTGTTCGGCTCTTACGTCAGAGGCGAACAAAATGAAAACAGCGATATAGACATACTAGTGGAATATTATCCTAAAAGTATGATTAGTCTTTTAGATGTTTCAAGTCTAAAAAATTATATTTCAGATTTACTGCATATGAAAGTGGATGTTATACATAAAAAAGACATAAGAATAGAACTTAGGGAAAATATATTAAATGAGGCTGTTTATTTATGAAGCAGAGCAAAATCAAACTCCGGAAGAAAATGCTTTTACTAAAGACTTAAATAAGAGACTTAATAATAACAAGGGTATTAAACGATAAACATTATATTTTCATAACTTCCTCATCTTCACCGCCATTATAACTTTTCCTATTATTTCGGTATCTTCCTTTAAAAAATCGGGGTATTCTTTTGAGCCGCCGAATTTATTGCCTATTAATTTCCTTATAAAAAACTTGCCGCTTTTTTTGACTAACGCGTTATTAAATTCCACTATTTCTTTATCCATTAAGTTTATTATCATATATTCCCCTTTATCCGCATCTAATATGTTCTCCTGATTCTCTACCGCATAGAAGCTTCCGGACGGGAAAAAAGATACATCGAAAAATAGGTATTTATTAGCCTTTTGTTCGTATTCCGCAAGTTCTATTTCGTTCTTCGGATACAAATCTAAAATAGGGACCCTTAAAATTTTTACCGCCTGAGTTTTGATATCTGAAAAATTCAAAGGATTTATTATTTTATTTTTAAAATCAAGTTTTTCTGATATATCAAGCATTCTTTTTGCTGAAAATTCCATTTTACCGGCTTCGTACTTGCTTAAAGCGCTTTGATTCATTCCTAAAAATTTTGCAAGTTTATTCATAGAATAACCGTTTTTAAGTCTATAATCTTTAAGCAATTCTCTAAAAGCTTTTTCATTTATAGTTGTTCCGGTGCGCGGCCTTGTCATAACTACCCCCCTAAATAAATTTAAAAAATACTTGACATCTTTTTATTTTAGGTATATGATTTTTAGTAATAGTAAATTATTACCAAAAAGAATATATATATCCTATTTAAGTATAAGCAATTATAACAAATTTAAAAAAAAAGGGGTAGTTATGATTATACCTATTATTAATCAAAAAGGCGGAGTAGGCAAGACTACGACCGCTGTTAATCTTGCTTCAAGATTTGCTAAAATGGAGCATAAAACGCTTTTAATAGACTTAGACCCTCAGGCGAACGCTACTATCGGGGTCGGACTTAATTCTCAGGAAAGAGCATTTACTAATGTGGATTTTTCCGAATATTTAAGCGTCATGCCTTCATCAAAAGAATTATCATTTAAGGTCTTGGAAAACGACAGTCTTAAAAATATTCTTAAAGAAGAAGATTTTGAATTTATTTTAATCGACTGCCCGCCTACTTTAAATCATTTATCGATTAACGCCCTTACCGCCGGAGACTTTGCTATCATTCCTTTAAGGTCGGGCGATTATTATTCCCTTTTCGGGCTTAAAGATATTTTTTCTACCATAGAGTCTTCAAATAGCAACTTAGATTTTAAAATCTTGGTTACCAATATTGATGAAAGACGTTCTATTACATCTCACTTCATTAAAAAATTAATAGGGACCGTCGGAAAGGAAAAACTTTTTTCCACAGGAATAAGAATAGATACTAAATTATCGGAAGCTCCGTTTATCGGAAAAGCGATAGATTTATATGACGCTAATTCCAAAGGTTCTATCGACTACGGCGATCTGGCAATGGAAATTTTAAACTTAAATTAATTAATAGGAGTAAATCATGGTAAAGCACAAATTTGAAAATTCATTTAATCCTTTAGACGAAATCAAAGACAAAATTTTAAAAAGGGATATCCCCGGCGCAAGGTTCTTGGAAGTCGAAAGAATTAAAATAGATCCCCAGGTAAGAAAAACTTTTTCCGAAGAATCCATTAAGGAATTAGCCGATTCTATCAAAGAAGTAGGCCTTATCAGTCCCTTAACGGTAAAAAAAATAGAAGGCGAAGAAAATTTTCTATTAATTGCCGGAGAAAGAAGATTAAGAGCATTAAAGCTCTTAGGCGAAACCAAAGCGCAGGTAATAGTAAGAGAAATCGACGACGATAAAATAGAACTCGTTCAGATTATCGAAAATCTTCACAGAGAAGACGTCCTGCCTCTTGAACTTGCCGAAGGCTATAAAATGCTGCAGGACAAATATGAATTGTCTTTAAGGGATATAGCGAAGAAAATTGGGAAGGGGCATGCTTACGTTAGTGAAATTGTGAAAATTTTAAACTTGACTGACGAAGAGAAAGAAAAAATTAAAAACGGCGAACCATATACAAAGTTTACGAGAAAAAAAGTCGAAAGTGTCCACAATGTGGACAGCGATATATCAGATTTGTCAGAACTAAAAGAAGAAACTACCGAAGACCAGGAACCGGAAACTTCCGAATACGAACAGATTAGAAACTTAATGCCTGGCGAAACCACCAAAGCCTTAATAGACGACTTCTATGGCCAGACCCCAGAACCTGAAGGCCACGAACCGGCGGAAGACGAAGAGACTGAAGAAGAAACTGACGAAAATGAAGAACCTAAGATATTTGAAAATGAACGACCGACTGCCGAAGGCGAAGAGCCGTTCAGTACTGAAGAAGACCAAGAACCGGAAACCCAAGAACCGGATATCGATTCTTTAATCAAGGAATTTAATTCAAAGACCCAAAATGTACGCCTTAAAAACATCGGCGGCAATGCTTTCAGTATCTGGGCGTCGGAAGAAGAAACACTGAAAGATATTATTAATGGACTTAAGAAAAAATATTGCAAATAAATATTAATTTTAAAGGGGGAAATATGGAAAGGCTTTATAAATATCAACAGGATTTTAAAAATATCGCTATGAGAAAAATACTTAATAAATTTTTCTTTGCCGAAATTCCTACCGGAGCAGGTAAATCGGTTATATCGGCGGATATTGCGGAAACGTTTGCAAAGCAAGGTCGGAAAGTAATAATCAGTACATATACTAATCAACTCGTTAAAGAAATATTCGACGTTCTTAATAATAAAAATCCGAAAATAAAACCCTTCGATACGAATATTTCTTCGAGTATAACGATAGGTAAGTTTAATTATTTCGACACGGATAAGATAAAAGAAGTAAGGCAACTTTTTATTAATCCGCAGGAATTAGACGACTACATCGAAAATATAAAAAATAAAGACGGATATTATTACCAATTCGATACGCTCTTTGATAACGTGCCTATCGCAGAAGATAACAAATTGATAGTAAAAAACTTAGCTAAAGTAAACGTGGGAAGAAAGGATTATATGACCGATATAGGCGATGTGGATATATCGATAACTAATTATACTTATTTAATTTTTAAGACTTACGATACCTCTTTTAATATAAATGATTACGTTGTTATTTTTGACGAAGCGGATAAGCTTTACGAGTCCGCAGAGTCGGCTCTTACTTCGTCTTTTTCGGTATTCAGGCTTAAAAATTTAACGGATATGATACTTAAAAATATTGCCGGGAAGAAAGAAAAAGGATTTTCGACCGGTATAAAAAATTTATTTTTCATTAGGAAAAATTGCAAAAAAATAATAGATAAATACAGTAATACTAATTGCGTAGGAGAATATTACGATAAAAACAGCGTAATATCGCAGTCTATTTTAAGGGAATTAGAAGAATTTCTTAACAGGCCTGAATTAAAAAGAGCCGAGAAATTTGTTAATTCGCTAACCTTGCCTGCCGCATATTTATTTTTAAATGAAGTTTCGGAGCTTCACGTTTTAAAATCCAAGCAGTCGGATGTGAGAATTTATTGCTCGCCGGTTAAAGGATATCCTACTCTTCACTTTCTTAAGAAAAATATCGCAAGCGAATTATTTTTTAAATTCTGGGATAAATTAGACGGATGTTTGGGGATGTCGGCCACTCTGACCGCCGGAGAAACCGACGAAGGAAGGAATTATATTTATAATCGCCTTGGATTTGAAATTAATGTTAAAGATAAAGATAAAACGGAAAGGGTAAAAAGCAAGAAAGATACTGTGTATATTATGCCGCAAATATTCAAAAAAGAACAGGCTAAGATTTTTATTTGCCGCAAAAAATTTGCTCCGCCGGTCAAAAAATTCACGGGAGAAGTAAGCACTGTAATTAATTCCGAATGGGCGCAAGATTCAGCTCTTACGATTATAAATACAGTAAACAGGGAAAATGCGCTCGTCCTTGCGGGAAGTTTCGAAGAAGTTGATTTAATAGCTGATAATCTTAAAGAGCGCGGGATAAATAACGTAATAGTTGCCGAGAGAGGGAAATCCTCTTATCTAAAAGTCAAAGAATTTAAAGAAAAAGGCGGTATTTTAATCGGCACTCGCAATTACGGCACGGGGCTTGATTTGCCTAAACAAGAACTTACGAAACTTTATATAACAAAACTGCCCTTCCCTGTTATGAATTCGAGAAGATTTTTAGACTTAAAAGAGAAATACGGACAAATAGGCTTTTTTATCGCAAAAAAAGAGATGATTTTAAACTTAAGGCAATGGATAGGAAGGCTTATAAGAACTAAAGAGGATAAAGGCGAGATTTATATCTTAGATTCAAGAATTTGGGATTCTAAATATTATCATATCGTCAAAAAGACATTATCAAATTACGGTATTATACAAAATAAATTAATTTAAGGAGGTTTTATTATGGATTTAAAAGTAAATTTCACGACAGTCACCCCGCTTATGCAAATCGAAACTACCGGAATAAAACGCGATAGTAATGGAGATGAAAAATCCGTTACGTCAATTAAAAGAAGAACTATTTACGACGAAGGAGTAGAAGGACTTGTTACGCTGCCTATTTATACAGGGAACGGCTTCAGAGGTCTTTTAAGACGCAAGATGAGCGAGATTCTTCTCGAAAAAGCTTTAGAAAAAGGCATTAAAATCAGTACGACAGATTATTTTTTAATGACCGCAGGCGGCGGAGCGAACTATCAGAAGCAGGAATTCGACGTAGTAAAAAAAGTCCAGGAACTTAATCCGGTAATCAGTATACTCGGCACGAGTCTTGCAATCCCAGGCAAATTAATCGTAACCGATTTTATGCCGGATAATTACCGTCCTTATCTTTTTGAATATAAACGCAAAGATAAAAATCAGAATACATCGGAACAAAGCAGCGAAGAGGAACTTGAAACGAGCGAAAACGTTCCGTCCGTCCGTTTCGGCTGCTCCTTTATTCAGGAAAGAACTTTCACTAAAAAAGATGACCTGCTTGCACAAACTAAATTTAGCAGATTTTTATCGAAAGAAGATATAAAAGTTTGGGAGGAAGTGATAGAGAAGGAAAGAGCAGAAAAAGCCAATAAAAATAACACAGAAGAAAATCAGGGAGACAAAAAAGAAAGAAAGACTATCCAATCTATTCTGAACGCAGAATATATTATACCTGGAGTTAAATTTACGGGCTATATAAGCGAAAAAGAACCGCTCACCGATATCGAATTCGGACTTCTGCTTAAAGCTCTTAAAAATCTTACATATGAATATCTCGGCGCAGGCTCTTCTAACGGCTTCGGAATCGTAAATTATAACATCTACGACGTAATAGGCGGTGAAGTGTTATCGTCTTTAGTAGATTCAAATAATTTGTTAAACAGAACGATATCTGATTCGATGTCTGAATACGACGACACTAATTGTATATCCTCATTTGAAAAATGGCTGTCAGAACTTAAGAGCGATAATATTAACGTCTCAAAAATTATGAGAAGCAAAGACGAAAAGAAAGCCCAGAAATCAAAAAAATCTAATCAAGAGGAGGAATAATTCAAGTTTTATGAGGTATAGCAAGGGATAGGCTATACGGAGTAATTAAATGATAGGCGGTTAAAACTGAGGGGATATGTTTATCGTCGCAAACAAAAGCTATACGGAGTAATTAAATGATAGGCGGTTAAAACTAAGGTTTATATAATTTCTACTGTTGTAGAGCTATACGGAGTAATTAAATGATAGGTGGTTAAAACTAAATCGTCATATTACTGATATTCAAACACTGCTATACGGAGTAATTAAATGATAGGTGGTTAAAACATGTCGTTTAATTTCTTTCTGATGTCGTTAAGCTATACGGAGTAATTAAATGATAGGAAGCTAAAATTAATTTTAAAAGGAGAATTTATTATGAAAATCGTAGTCAAAGTTAATGAAGTAAGCGGATTTAGACCGCGGGACGTAAGAAATTACGTCGGTTCTATCGTGGACGAAAAATATAAGGACTTGGCGATGTGGCATAAGAATACTACGCCGGAGCTTATTTACGTAAAACCTTTTAAGGATTCTTTCGAAATAATTTCAAATAAGAACGATATATCGCTTATAAGCCATATCGCAGACAAAATAGAGGATAATCCTAACTTTTACGGCAAAAAAATAGAAAGAGTTTGGCTTAAGAGCGAGCAATTTAATTTTCCGCAAAGAGGCCTTACGTCATATATTACGCGCACGCCTATTATAATAGGAACTAACGAAAGAGAAATAGGCGTAAGCTACGCTTGCAAGGTTAAAAACGATATAGACGGCCTTGTATCGTTCGTTACTCATCGTATTAAGTCTGATATGGAGTATCAGATAAAAAACTGGTTCGGATTAGACTTGAGAGTCGATGAATTTAAAATACTCTCCGTGTCGGAATTTAAGCAATTATTTTTAGACTATAAAGACGGCGTCAAAGTTCCGGCCGTTACGATGAATTTTACGTCTAATTTCAGGCTCCCCCGCTTCGTCGGCTATAAAATAGGTCTCGGCTGGGGAGAGATAATCGAAAAAGGAGGCTCGCAATGCATAATTTAAAAATTACGTTCGGCTTAAGTTCGCCTGTTATTCTATCAAGATATACAACGATAGATTCAATTATCCTTGCTCGTTATTTTAACCGTCTAAGAAATCAAGGCAAAATAGGGAATAATTTTATTAAAACGGAAGACTATTTTGACGAAATATCGAAGTTTATATTCATAAAAAATAATACCATTTCCGGTTCTATCTGGTATGTCCCTAAGGACGCTTCTATTTCGCCTTATAATGCGATGTTCGTAAAAACTAAAGATTTAAATCATATGCAAAAATTTACCGGCAATATTCAAAAAGATGACGGCTCAGGCGAATATAAATTATACAGATTCGGAATTGAAGCATTAGACGTTAAAGAGATTTATTTCTATATTCATGGCGATAAAAACATAATAGAAGACTTATTAAAAGGTATAAAAGCAATAGGAAAAAAGAACTCCGCCGGATTCGGATTAGTAGAAAAAATTACTATCGAAGAAATGGACGTCGATAAAAGCTTTATTATAAACGGCGAAGCGTCAAGACCTTTGCCCTGCGAATACTGGAATTTAGAAAGCGACAGAATTATGTTTTACCGCCCCTATCCGCCTTATTACGAAAAGACCGGTAAAGTCCCCTGTTATATGCCGCCTACGTCTTTAACGGAATACGAGCCTATAGAAAATAGCAGGAATTATATATCTTTAAAAGATATAAATTATATATATCCTACGGAATTCGCCTATAATTCCGTTAAAGAAGTTATGCCTAAACCTGACTATCCTGCAATGACGGAAAACAGAGTTTGCGCCGCATGCGGCAAGGTTCACGACAAAGGCGTAAAGCTTAAAGATGCTTTTAAACACAGCAGTAACAACGATTATGCTTTTCTATCGAAAGGAGATTTTGTATGCGAATACTGCGACTGGTCGATAAAATCGGATACTCAAAATTATCTCGGCTATTTATTGATTACGGAAAAGTATCATAAACACATTCAAGGTAAGAATATGGAAGGCGAAAACGACAAAGAAAAGCAAAAAACCAGAGCAGAATTACTTTCAAACTTAGACGAACTTACTCCGCCGTTTTATATTGGCATTAAGTCAAGCAAGAATCAGCAGCATGTAGTCTTTAAATCTACAGTTTCTATTTCTAACGCTTTAGTGCCGTTCCAATACGGAAACGATACTTATATTATCGACGTGGAGCTATTTAATAGGGCGATAGAAGAACTTAAGAGGCTAATAAACGAAACCGGCATATCAAAAATATTTTGGATTAATCGTGAGATTATCGACGGTCCGGTTTTTCAACTGCCGGCAAAAGACGATACGCAGAAAAATAGAAAATTATTAAATGACTTTTATTTAAAATATGACAGAAGTATCAGGGTTTTTCTTAATAGAGCTGTTATAACAGAAGAAGAAAAAAAGAAGAAGAAAAGCAAGAAAGTTAAGAAAGCTTAAAAATTATCTGTTCTTTGACAATCGAAATATGATTCGTCGTCGATCCCCGCAGTTTTTTACGCTACTGGATATCGACAGACGAAATAAAAGAAATCGCAGTGCAATATATTATTTTTATTTGGGAATTTTTGCGTAATAATTGCATTAATGAGAGGTTAAAAGTGCGAACCGACTAAATTAAAAAACTATCAACGATAAGTAATAATTGCATTAATGAGAGGTTAAAAGGCATTAATTTTTAGCTTTTTCAATAGCAGTTTTATCGGTAATAATTGCATTAATGAGAGGTTAAAAGAAGAAGTAAATCAATTAAATAAGTTGGAAGCGGAAAAGTAATAATTGCATTAATGAGAGGTTAAAAGTCTGTTAACTCCGTCCTATTCTCGCCTTCGATTAGGTAATAATTGCATTAATGAGAGGTTAAAAGAGATAAATAGATAAAGTTAATTAATTAAATAGGTGAAGTAATAATTGCATTAATGAGAGGTTAAAAGTGCGGCAATTATTGTATTTTTTGCGTTGACTGTTCTTGTAATAATTGCATTAATGAGAGGTTAAAAGTAGCCATAATTAGTGTAAACATCGCCGGTTTTTTCAGTAATAATTGCATTAATGAGAGGTTAAAAGTGAGATAATGAACAGTGTTCACGTTACTGAAAATAAGTAATAATTGCATTAATGAGAGGTTAAAATAAAAGAATATTACCCCTAAATAAATTTAACAAAACACTTGCAATTTTTTTTATTTATGTATATTCTTTTTAGTAATAATATGTTATTATTATAAAGAATATATTAAGTATTTAATTAAAAAAATATTTCAAAAAACAAAACTTATTATTATATAACATATTTGTTCATAAATCAAGTAAAAAACGAATATGTCTTAAATTAACATTATTATTAAGGAGTAATTATGAAAATCGAAAACATTAAGATCGACGATATAGTCGTCAAAAAGCAAATCAGGACTGTATTTAATCCTGAAACTCTTAAGAGCCTTGCGGATTCTATTAAGGATAAAGGCGTCCTGCAGCCGATACTCGTTAAAAAATTTGGAGACGGGTATAAGATAGTGGCGGGTGAAAGACGTTTTTTAGCTTCTCAGGAAGCGGAACTTAAGGAAATTCCGGCATGTATTTTAGAAGATACTGATAACGATAAGGAAATTCAGTTAATCGAAAATACGCAAAGGGAAGACTTAAATCCTTTAGACCTTTCAAACGCTTTTAAGGATTTAAGAGATTCTGGAAAGACTTTGAACGAGATTGCGTCTTTGGCAGGCAGAACTAAACAGCATGTTATCGAAATGTTATCTCTTTTAGAACTTCCTGATGATATTAAAGAAAAGATTAAAAACGGAGAAGCGTATACGAAATTTGTGAGGGCGAAATCACGGGAAAAAGAGGAAAACAGTAATAATAACGATGAGTTAACAGAAAAAAATATGACGGAAAATAAGGTAAACACTGTTTACCTTCCTGAGAGTAATACTTTTTCTGAAAATATCGAACAAAATCAAGAGGTTAATGAGGAAAATATTACGCAGAGTAATAGCGGTGTTTTGAGCTCCGCTGAACTTCGTTTCCAGGAAGAACCGAAGACGGAAAACCAAGAGCCCGAAGGAGAACATATCGCAAATACCGAAAACCAAGAACCCGAACCCCCTGCTCCTCAAAAGACCGAAGACCAAAGACCGACTGCTAAGGCGGATTTGAAATCCTTTAAGGTTGAACCTGAGGAAGTCCTGACCCCTGAGACCGACTACCCCGTATATTCCGGTATGCCGGTCGAGACGCATGAGGAAGACGAAGAACCGGTCGTCGTTTCTCCGGAGAGTTTCGTTAACGAAGAAGGCAATATGATAGATTTGCAGAACAGGCCTGTTTATGAGACTGAAGAAGGCTACACCGTTATCATAGAGCCGAAGGACGTTAAAGAACTTATCGAAAAATTTAACGAAGGCGATTACGGATTTAAGCTGCAATTAGGAGCTCACGATTCTTTAATTCTTACAGATATTAACGGGTCTAAGAATATTTATAACGTAATAAATTGTTTGGTAAACAATGTTAAGGACTATATAGATGTCTAAGTTTAGAAAACCTTTAATTAATATACCGCTTCATACGAAAAAGCCTAAGAGGAACGAGCCTAAGACTTCCATAACGAAAGGCATGTCAGTTAAGAACCTGCCTAAATGGTCAGGCGCAAAAGTGGTCTTAAAAGCCAGATTTGCGTCTAATAATCTTGCGAACCATGTTCACTACATACAGCACAGGGAAAAAAACACTGAGAAAAGAGAACTTATGACGGAAAACGGCACTATTAACGAAAAAGACTTTATTAGGCAGGTGAATAAAGCCGGCAAGAAATACTATAAGTTTATCATAAGTCCGGAGGATAAACTTAGCAGGGACGAACTTAAAAGCGTCGTCAAGGAATCTATGAAGGAACTTGAAAAAAGATACGGCAAGCTGACTTACGCTTTCGTTATTCACGAGAATACGACGCACTTTCACGCCCACGTTGTATGCGCCGGAAGAAGTAAAAGACGTTCGCCTATAAGGGTTACTAAAAAGACGCTTTACGATATGAAGGAAGCGGCTATTAATAAGGTTTTTGAAATTAAGCAGGAAAAAGCATTAAGTTTAGGAGAATCTTTTCAAAAAATAGCGGAAAGCCTTAAATCCGGATTTAAAAAGATTCTTGAAATAAAGTAAACACTGTTTATAGGAGTAAATTATGAAATACTATGACGTAAAAAGCGATATCGATGAACTTATAAATCTTAATAAAGGCTACATTTTTATCCAAAATCAAAAAGCTTTAGACGAACTTAAGAGCAAAGACCCTTTATTTAATTTTATCTCCCCCGCCGCTCTTCCTGTATTTGTCCAGCACTTAAGAACAATAGGGGAGATTAAAATCATAAGCGCAGATTCTGTTTTATTCGAAAAAGAACTTATCAATAAAAAACTAAAAGAGCTCACTAAGTCCGATCCTGAATTAAAGGAAAATATTGATGGACTTTATCAAACGGTACTTACGCTTTCTAAGACTATCAATAAAGAATTTTTTATAGTTGAAAAGAAGTTAAACTTATTAACGAAAGGAGACTAATTATGAGCATGAACAGAGTTCAATTAATCGGAAACATCGGGAAAGAGCCCGAATTCAGTTATAAAAAGGAAGATATCGCGGTACTTAAGTTTTCGGTGGCGGTAAATTCTAAAGTAAAAGAAGGCAAAGTTACGGAGTGGTTCAATGTTGTTGTCTTCGATAAGCTTGCAGAGACTTTAAAAGTTTATTTAAAAGCCGGTATGCCGGTTTTTGTGGAAGGCGCTCTTAAAGTATCCAAATATGAAAATAAAGACAAAGAAGAGCGCCTTCAGGTAAACATTGTTGCGCATAAGGTAGATTTTTTCGGCGGCAAAGATGAGACTAAGGAATCTGAAGTTGAGAGTGAGGAAGACCAGGAAGAAGTTTTGTAATTTGAATCAAAATTTTGTCCCTATGGCCTAATAATTTCGTCATTTATAAAGTCATTACGGAGTAATGCAAGATAACACGACCCCTATTCAGGTGTCTGACTGCATTGAAAATGCCGTAATGACTTTCTTATGACTGGGGCGTAAATAGGGTTGGTAAATTAATATTAATAAAATTTAGGTGTATAAAGTGAGTTTAAACTAAATAAATACTAACATTAAAGAGGTGATGATTATGCCAAAATTAACAAAAAGCGTTAACTTAAAAGTTTCTGTCGAGCCGTCCTTAGATAAGCAAATCAAATCCGTCGCGCTGCAAAACGACCTTTCAAGGGCGGAAACGATAAGGCAAGCGATCACGAACGGACTTGAAAAGTTCTTCGTCGATTCGCAGGGAGAATTCTTAAAAGATAAAATCAAAGAAGTGATATCCGAATCTATGGAAGAAAACGTCGAAAAACTTACGCAGGCTTTGGAAAAAAGATTAGTGGCTCTCTTAGTACAAAATACAAACTACACTCTCCAGAGTCATTCTTTAATAGACCGGCTATTGCGTCTCGAAATAGGATTTAATTTTGACAAAATTAAATCTTTGTCTGAAGAAAATATGCTGAAACTAATTAAAGCAAATATGGAGATATTCGAGACAGAAGCGAAAGGATTTATGAACGGCGTTTATGAAAAAAGCAGAAAGAAGAACGTAAAAGAAGAGGAAAAAAATTAGGAAGTTTATTTTTAATTCGTAACGGTTACGAAGTAAGTATCAAAAAAGATATATCGCTGTCAAGCGGCTTGACACCTTCAAAGGCGCTTGAAATCTCAAAAGAGGTAAAAAATGAATAAATTAGAAATTATTAAAACAGGCATTGAGATTAAATTTCAATATTGCGAAAACAAAATCGTTGAGAAAGTAGTAAATATTTTTGATAAAGAATTTAAAAAAGGTAATGAAAATTTAAGTTTCGATGAACTTATGAGAATGCCTATATCAGACGAAACTAACGAAGAATTTGACGTGCCGACTGTAAAAGAACAGCTTGAATTTTATATAGATAAAATTATTTATGACGATATAATCGAGCCTAAAATCAGGCATGTTGACGATAATCAATTACTTAAAATTTTAAATCAAAAAGGCTATGGTTGTCTTTTTTCTTGGAAAAATGCAATATCTGAAAAATACATTGAGAAAATTTTTAATAAAATAAAGGAGAATAATTAATTATGGATAAAATAATTTTAACTCATTCGTTGCAGACGACAGACGATTCTAATGTTCTTGTAGTAGGCAGCCCCATGAGCGGCAAAACTAATTCTTTTGTTAGGTCTAATCTATTTTACCTCAAAGATTCTATAATCGTCATAGGCAGAGACGACGATAAACTTTTCGAAGCAACGGCGAACTACAGAAAAGAAAAATTCAAGCAAAAAATATTTACTAAAAAAGATTTTAATAATAATCTTGAAAATCTTGATTTCTTAGGAGATAATTTTACGGTATATCTCACCGCCTCTGTAATTAATCAAGAAGAAAGAATTGCATTGCTGCAATATACTTTCGGTTGGATAATGCACCAATTAGAATATGATCCCCCTAAGAATCCACTTTCCGTAATAATAGACGATTTAGCTTTATTTCCCGTATGTTACGATTATTTTACGGAGCCGATAGCTAATGTCAGAATGATAGCTACCGTCCAAACTATATACGATTTGGCAAAAATTTATTCATATAAATTATCAGAAGATTTATTAAATTCATTTAAGGTAAAAATGTTTTTTTATATTAATAATCCGGACGATGCCGAATATATCGTTAATCATTATAATACGCAATTATCTAAAGAAGAAATATTACAATTAAATTATTACGAATGTCTTATTTTCGGGCTTCCGGATAAATCTATATTAGCGAAGGATAAAATTACACACTGGTTTACTTATGGAACTCTGTCAAAATCAGGTTTAACAATAGCGTGTAGTCCTACCGGCACTGGTATGTCAACCACTTTTTATGCTTTACTAAAAGAATCAGCTAAAAAGAGGTAAAATATGTCTCAAACTTATGATAAATTAGTTGTCCAGAAAGTTCTAATAGACGGAGTAGGTCCTGCGATACATAGAGAATTAACAATTGAAGTGCCGGTTATGTTTTTCGCTCTGCCGGAAAGTTATGGAAACGGCATAGAGAAAGTTTTAGAAGGAAAGACCGTTAAACTTGTATGCCGAAGTTGCAATCCAGATCCAATTCACGAACCTAATGGAGTCTATTCGACGTTAAACATAACTTTATCGGAAGAAAAGAATAATTCAAAAGAAGTATGGGAAAGTATAGAAAAAGACGATTTTTACGACCGTTACGACGAAAACGGAAAAATTACCAACGATTACGTAGTCGATATGATTCTCGATTATAGGCTTGCAAGGAAACTTATTAAGCGATTGTTTGATTATGTTTTTGTTTCTATCGACTTAATAACGAAGTAAATTTTTATTAATTATGATAAAATTATTTTTAAAATTAACCCAGGAGGCTACTATGAAAAAAAAGAAAATTTATTTATTGCTTTTATCCGCTTTAATCCTTGCCGCTATGCCGGTATTGTCCGGCTGCGCAACAGACAGAGTTATGGGATTTATTCCGGCGGGAGTATTTTATCCGGTCAAAATAAGTTTAGTAAGTCCCGCTAACGGCGCCGTGAACGTTCCCACAAACGTCGTTGTGAAAGCTTCTTTTAACGAAGCGCTTAACTCTTTATCGTTTAACCGCAGCACGTTTTTGTTAATCGGTCCTAACGGTAACAAAGTAGCCGGCAAAGTTTACTATAACCCGAATTCCTTAACCAACTATATTGCGACGTTTACTCCGCTTAAACCCCTAAGACCGAATACCGAATACACGGCGGAACTTACTACCGGAATTATGGGAAATTTAAAGCAGCACCTCGCGAAGAATTATATTTGGAGATTTACGACGGGGAATGAGCTCCGCTGAACTTCGTTTGAATACCAAAAACCGAAGACCAAAGACCAGAAAGCCCGCTTGTGCGGGCTTTTTTATTGATAAGAACCAAAGGCGGAAAGCCGACTACCTGTCCCAGCCTTTGCCTTTGCCGAGCCTGTTTTGAAGATCCTTGGAAAAAGCGTCGGGCTCGGGAGTATTTTCGCTTTTTACTGACTGTTTTAGTTCTGCATTTTTATTTTTAACTTTAACGAACGACAGATAGTCTTCCATAGAATTTTTTACTGCTGAGGCTATTACATATTCAAATCCTTTAGTGTCTCCGAAATTAGCAGATTCTAAAGCGGCGTAATAATCTTTTCTTTCATTATAATAAATGCAAGCAGGGGGATAACCGTTTCTTAATAGAGTTAAATTCATTAAAAGCCTTGCGGTCCTGCCGTTGCCGTCGATGAAAGGATGAATAAATACAAGCCCTTGATGTATTTTAGCCGATAAAATTACAGGATGCAGCTTTCCGATTTTAGAGTTCATTTCATCTATAAAATCGTCCATAAGTTTTTTTACTTCTTCCGGTTTCGGAAATTTTCTCCATGAACCGCCGACTCTTACGTTTGCTTTTCTGTAAGATCCTGCTTCTTCAGGTCTTATATCGGTTAAAATCAATCTATGGATTTCTAATATTTCTGATTCCTTGAGCGTTTTGTCAGTGTTAAAAGCAATTTTATCGATAAATCTCATTGCGAAAACATGGTTTATTGCTTCAAGGTGGTCTTTAAGGGGTTTGCCTTCTATGGTTACTCCGTGAAGAAGAATAGCTTTTGTTTCGGCTAATGATAAAGTATTGCCTTCTATCGCATTTGAGTTATAAGTCTGGGTTATCTCAAGGTCTTCTTTCAGCATTCTGCCTTCGTCTTCCGACAAAGGCATGCATAAATCCCATTTTTCTTTGAGAATATCTATTTCACTTAAAAGATTCTTTAATTCAAAATCAATATCCATAATTTTCTTTTTTCATAATCAATTTTTTAATATCTATGTTTATTATTTTTTAATGTTATATTATATTATACCCTACCTTAAGTTCCTTAACCTTCATTGCGTGTTTTTAAAAGTTCCCCTAACCTTACCGGCGCATATCCGATGTTAGCGGGAGATACATTTATAAGATTATCGAAAAGTTTTATTTTATTATGAATATGGCCGTGGATATTTATATCGAATTTATTTTTAGTAAAAATTTCATCTAACTGCTCTATAGGAAATTTAAAAGGGTTTTCATCCAACTGCCACATATAATCATAACTTTGAATAATACTGCTATGATTTAATATTGTATAAATATCTTTAATAGGATAGTGCGAAAAAAGTATCTTTATATCTTTAGCAGTCCCGGATACGGCGTTATACCATGGATTTTTAAATTCATTAAGTAATTCTATACCCGACGTTTCATAAGCTCCACTATGTGCAGTATCGTGATTACCCCTTATTAATAAAATTCTTCCGTGTAAAAGATTACCGTATTTTCTTATTTTTTCTTCAAGAGCTTTAGCATTTCCATCTGATGTAAAATCTCCGAGATGAAGGACGGTATCGATTTCAGAAACGGTTTTATTCCAATTATCTACCAATAATTTATCAAAGCCGTTTTTTACTGAATCTAAATCTCCAAAATGAGTATCTGATATAATGAACGTATTTTCGGTTAATGCTATCATTTATTTTTATAATCCAATTTATGGTATTTTTACATGCGCCGGTTAGTTTTTAACATTACAGTTTCGGCTGAAGCGGCTTGTTTCGCAAGTTTTTTTTCTCCTGCCGCCGGATCGTTTTTATCGTCGTGCCTACCATACCATTCTTCCGGATTAATGTCTAAGTCTATGACAGTTTTGTATTTTATATTTTCTTTTTCCATATTATCATACCCTACCTGCCCCAACCTCTTCCGTTATCATGGCCTTTCTTTGAAAGCCATTCGGAATAGGCGTCGGGCTCGGGAGTATTAGACTGATTTTTAGATTTTATAAGCTCTTTTTCGATATATTTATTAATCTCATTTTCAAAATAAGTTTGTATTTCCGCTTTCGTAATTTTATATTTAGGCTGCAAATAATCGATATTTTCGTCTCTGATATCTTTGGTGTAAGTTAAAGCCGTGCTAAAGAGCCTGAAAGACATGCCTGGGATAAATTTAGCGGCGTTATTATACATATTTTCTAATCCTATATGATATTTAGCCAGAACATAATTGTCGTAATAATCCCTGAATGCCGACCTTAAAAAAAGAACGTGGACTTTCATTGCCGAAAGTTTATCGACTGGTGCTATATTAATTCCCCTTATTTGATTTTCTTCAGGGGAACCTGAAGGCGATAAAAAACGCCATGCCGGATTGGATGACGCGTTCATAAAAGTAAGTTTAACTTTATTGCATAATAAATCGATTTGCTCTTTGCCGCTTGATAATATTTCATAATCTTTAAATAAATCAGAAAGAGATAATATATTGTTTTTACCGAACCAGTCTTTATGGGTAAAAAAATCAAGGTCTTCGCTCTGCCTGTGTCCGAGCCTTATAGCTAAAGCGCTTCCCCCTACCAAAACAAAATTATCCAAAAAGTCTAATTTTCCCGCAGAGAGTTTATTGAAAACATCTCTTGTGTCCGGCAGTAAATTTTCCAATAAATTTTCGTTCATAATTATGTTGTTTTCATTATTTTAATTAATTTATCCATTTTTGTTTCTACCGTAATGCTGTTTATATCGGTCTTAAAAAAGAATTTAGCCAAAAAATAATTAGCTTCTTTATATCTTTTATCAGGCAAAAGTTCTTCAGTCCAAACCTTATATATAGAGTTATACGGATATGTCTGAAATAATAATATTAAGTCCTTAATATCTCCGTATAATAAGATTTTTTCTATAAGAAGCTCTTCCGGAATATCCGCAAGAGCAATATCTTTAGAATATGACCAGAAAAGATTTAAGTCTTTGGCTGTTTTAAAAAGCAATTCTTTATTTTCCATAATGTTATATTATATCATACCCTACCTTAAGTTCCTTAATCTTTTCTGACTCTTCCCGGCTTACTTCCTTTTTCCAGCCCTTGCGGTCTTTATCCCAGGCAAAGCCGAGCTTTTTGACCGCGTCTTTGACGGCGTAAGTCTTTACGTCGCCTTTGTCATTTAGAACAATAGTTATATTTGAGCTCCGCTGATTTTCAATTCCGGCCGGTTCTTTTGCGTCTTTTTTAACTTCGGCCGCTGCCGGTTGAGCTCCATTGATTTGAGCTCCGCTGAACTTCGTTTGCGATTTAGTCTCCGTAAGCGAGTTTAAAAAAGTTTTATACGTCTTATACGCAATTTTAATTCCGATAGAATCCAATGCTTTTAATTGCGCGCTTAAAGGCATTTTCTTTTCGAGCATTAATTTTATTTCCGGAATGAAAGGAGCTAAAAGAGCTTCTTTTTTCTTTGCCGGCTGGGTAGATTCTATTGCTGCCAATAATATTTTTTTCTTTTCTTCAATGCTTAATTCTTCGTTTATTTCATTTTTTTTCATAACGAATTACCTTTTAAATTAATATATAATTTAATTAACTTTTAATTGATATTCAATTAATATGTTAATTGATATTCAATTTTATAATGTATATTATTTTATATATCATATTAATTGTAATTAGTCAATATGTCAATTTAATTATTATTTTCATTTAAATTAAATATCAATTTAATTGATATTTAATTATTAATGCTTTTGAAATTATAATACTATTAAATTACAATTAATTTTTTAATTGAATTACATTAAGAATATTATTGCAATTAATTTTAACTAAAATATTGTAATACTAAAATACACTCCGCTTTTAAGTCTTGTATTTAGTATGTTTGTTAATTTTCAATCCCTAAATTCCAGCATATATAAATTTAATGCTCCTATTCCGCCACCTGTCATAATAAAGTCATTACGGCATTTTTAATGCCATTAGACCACTGAATAGGGGTCGTGTTATCTTGCATTACTCTTTCAGAGTAATGACAAAATGAATAAATTGGAATGGCAGAATATTAAGTTGAATGGCTAAATAATGGAATAAAATTACCTACGTCTGATTTTCAATTACGAAAAGTTTTATTTTTGAATTACAACTATTGAGGTAATTAACAACTAAAATGATTTTTAAAAAGCTTTCAAATTTGCGTTTTAAGGAGTGCAATTTTGTTTTAGGTATAAAAACATTCATAAAAAATTTAAGGCTTGAAATGAGCCGCGTACGATTTGCAATTCCGATTCTAGTTTTTGGAAACTTAAATATCTTTTTGAAAATTAATTTTTAGATTTTAGCTTCGCTGATTTTCAATTTAAAAAAAATTTATTTTTGAAAAAAACTTTGACTTGTGTTATTCTTTATGATAATAATATATTATGATTAAAAAGAATATATAAAATTATGATAACTCCGTATGAAATTTTAAAAGATACATTAAGCTCTTTGGAAGAGATTTTGTCGAAAGACGACGTCCAGGAGATTATGATTAATGCGCCGGATAATATCTGGGTGGAAGAAAGAGGGGTGCTTAAGAGGGCTCAGGTCGTTATTTCTCAGGATATGCTTTCGGCGTCAATGGAACTTCTTGCCAGGGCGGTTAATTTAGAACTTACAGAAAAAAATCCAATCTTGGAGGCTCGCCTTGAGGACGGTTCGAGGGTAGCGGGCGCAATACCCCCTGTGTCCGAATACCCTTGCCTGTCTATCAGGAAGTTTTCGAAGTTTAATCCAAATGTAGAAGATTACGGGCTTAAGGCGGAAGTGATAGAAACTCTTGAAAAAATAGTAAAAGGGAAGAGCAATTTTTTGATAGCCGGAGGAACGAGCTCAGGAAAAACCACGTTTTTTAACGCTCTTTTAAAGAAAATCGATATGACGGATAGGATCGTCGTTATAGAAGATACGAAGGAACTAAGAATAGAAGCTCCGAACGTTGTAAGACTCGAGGCGAAGTTGACAGGAGAAACGCACGTTACGCAAAGGGATTTAGTTAAGCTTTCATTAAGACTTAGACCAGATAAGATAATTCTGGGCGAGGTTAGAGACGCTTCCGCTTACGATTTATTATCGGCTCTTAATACGGGTCATTCGGGAGGTTCTACTATTCACGCGAATTCTGCAAAAGAAGCATTAATAAGGCTTGAGACTTTGGTGCTTCAGGCGCAGATAGGCTGGCCGTACGAGGCGATTAAGAAGTTTATAGCTGATACCATTAATTTCGTAATTTATTTAGCAAGGAATAAGGAAGGTAAAAGGGAAATAAAAGAAATTAAAAAAATAATAGGATATGACGGAGATTACGTCACGGAGGAAGTATGATTATAAGACATTCAAAAAAAGCGTTAATAATAAGCGCTTTTATAAGCTTAATGATTTTTACGGCATTTTACTTTATTTTCGACAGGTATCTGACTAAAGATTTCGGGATTTATTTAATAGGATTTTTTATAAGCCTTGTTGCGTGTTTTTTCCCTTTTTTAAAAGAATTTTGGAAATATAAATTTAATTTTCTTGAAATTGAAAATGGCGATTTAAAGATATCAAATCTTTTTAATAAAACGATAATTCCGTCAGATAAGTTTGCGGACTATAAAATTTATGACGGAATTTACGAAAAGATTTTAAAGATTTACGATTTTGAAGTTTATACAACTGGCGGAGAGAGATATCTTTTTAAAAGCATAGATAAAGATACTGATTTGGAAAGTCTAATAGACGAATTTACTAAACCGAAGAAGGAGGCATAAATGCTTTATATTTGCGAAAAGCCGTCTCAGGCTAAAGATATTGGAAAAGTATTGGGAGTGACCGGAGGCGGCAACGGATTTATGGAAAAAAACGAAGTTAGAATTACATGGTGCTACGGACATCTTCTTAATTTAGTACCGCCGGATTATTACGACGAAAAGTATAAAAGCTGGTCGGAAATTCCGGTAATACCTTCTAAATTTATAAAAACGACGAGTAAAGAAACGGCACGGCAGTATAAGGTAATAAAAGAACTTATTAAAAAAGAAACTGAAGTTGTTATTGCGACTGATTCGGACCGTGAAGGAGAGATGATCGCAAGGGAGATTTTGGAAAAAGAAGGATATAAGGGAAAGATTAAAAGGCTGTGGCTGCATGCCTTGGACGAGGCAAGCATTAAGAAAGGCTTATCGGAGCTTTTGGACGGTAATAAAACCTTAAGTATGTATTATAGCGCTTACGCAAGGCAGATTGCGGATTGGCTCGTTGGAATGAATTACACGAGATTATATTCGAGTTACGGTAACGTTAATTCTATAGGAAGGGTTCAGACTCCTACTTTAAAGTTTGTGGTTGACAGGGATTTAGAGATTGAAAACTTTAAATCTAAAATTTATTTTGAGTTGGAAGGCTTATTTAATAAGACAATAGATTTTAAGGCTTTATTAGATAAGGAAAATAGAATTTACGATATGAAAGTCGTAGAAGCTATTAAAGAAAAACTATCCAAGGCAGATAAGGGAATAGTTAAAGATTCAAAAAAGGAAGAGAAAAAGACGCTTCCGCCAAAACTGTTTTCTTTATCGAGCCTGCAGAAATTTATTAATAATAAATACGGATATTCGGCTTCCGAGGTATTAGATATTGCGCAGGCGCTCTACGAAACCTATAAATTTACGACTTATCCCAGAACGGACTGCGAATACCTTCCTGCAAGTCAACTTAAAGAAGCGGAAATTATCTTAAAGAACGCTCCTTTTAAAGTTGATTATCCGGCTAATAAAGTCTATCAATTCGATGATTCCAAGATTTCGGCGCATCATGCCATAATTCCAACTTTAATAAAGCCGGCTCTTGATAAACTTAAAGAGAAAGAAAAAAACGTATTCTTAGAGATTTATAAAAGGTACGTCTCTATGTTCTATCCGCCTTTAATAACTTATATTACGTCCTTAAAAATAGACGTCTCCGGTGAACTTTTTAAAGCGCAGGGAACGCAAGTTAAAAATTTGGGATGGAAAGTATTTTATCAAAACGAAGTTCAGCGAAGCTCAAGCGAGAAGGAAGAAAAAGAGCCAAACCAAATTCCTTATATAGAAAAAGGCGCGAGCGTTACGCTGAAGGAATTAAATATTTTGGAAAAAAAGACGCTTCCGCCTGCCAGATTTACCGATTCAACCATTTTGGAGGCTATGAAAAACGCGGGAAAATTTATAGAAGATAAAGCGCAAAAAGCTATTTTAAAAGATACGCAAGGCTTAGGAACTGAAGCTACGAGGGCAAATATTATAGAAACTTTAATTAAAAGGGAATATTTAAGAAGAGATAAAAAGCTCTTAATTTCTACGGAAAAAGGCAGGAAGATCATTTCTTTGGTCGCTGATAATTTAAAAAGCCCCGTCACTACGGCTAAATGGGAAGAAAAGCTTAAATTAATAGAGGAAAAGAAACTTTCTTATGAGGAATTCACTGGAGAAATTAAGAAATTTGTTTCGGAAGATATTTTAAATTTAAAACAAACTATTAAAAAAGAAGGTGGTGAAAAGATGGAAAAAGAGTATTTAGAAGGAGTGGAATGCCCGCTTTGCGGCGGGAAAGTCGTGATAAATCCTAAAGGGGTAAATTGCGAGAAAAGAACTTGGGATAGGGAGTCAAAGACAGCTTCCGGATGCGCATTCAGTATTTACGAAAAACCTTATAACAGGACAACCTCTTTAAAAAAAGCCGAGTACTTAAGTCTTTTAAAAGGCAATAAAGTGCCAGGAAAATTTGTATCGAAAGCCGGCAAGAATTACGAGGCGTCAATTTATTTACAAGGAGGCGATGTTAAACTTGAGTTTTCTAATAAAAAGTAAGAAAAAAAAGAAAAACTACTTTGCTATTGTAAGCTATGTCATCATTTTTCTGGGGGTGCTTTTTGGGCTTAAGTATTTTTTGGGCAGCAGTATTGCCAAGATTAGCTCCGCTGAGCTTCGGTTCAAAGAAAGCGTAGGCGTAGTCAAAGTAGGACAGACTAAGTATAACGTTTCTATAGCAAAAACTTTGGCGCAGAAAGAAAGAGGACTTATGTATGTTAAAAAACTTCTTAAAAGCGCCGGTATGCTTTTCGTATTTAAAAAAGAGGTTGACTATCCCTTCTGGATGAAAAATACGTTAGTTCCTTTGACTGCTCTTTTTATAAATCACGGCAAAGTGGTTTCTGAAGTTAATATGAGCCCGTGCAGAACACATAAATGTAAATTTTATTATCCTTTCGCATATTATAAATACGCGCTGGAAATAAATTTAACGCATAAAAATTTAATCGGTAAAAAAATAAAAATTAAAGGAGGTAATTTATCATGAAATTCAAAGACAAAATTGTTTTTATTAAAGATGTTGTAGTAACAGCATCTTTAATTATCCCAGTTCAGGTAACCGCCGCTTACGCTGCCGCTTCTTCTTCTGCCACTTCTACTTCGCTTCCGTGGGATTCTACTTTAACTACAGTTGAAGGAGATATGACTGGTACAGTCGCTAAAGTTTTATCCGTAATAGCGGTTGTAATAGCAGGCGTAGGGTTTGCTCACTCGGAAGACGGTTCATGGAAAAAAACCGGTTTTAAAGTCGCCTTAGGCGTAACTATCGCTATGGCTGCTGCCTCATGGGTAACCACGTTATGAGAAAATCGCCGCTGCATTTTTCGCTTCTCTGGCCGCTTACGGTTGGAGGAGTGGACAGAAGTATAGGAATACTTATAGGAACGGCTACTGTTGCTTTAACGGACGCGGCTGGAAGCTGGTGGCCTATTCCTATAGGATTAGGTCTGTTTTGGGTCTTTGTCCAAATTTTTAAGAAAGACCCTTTCATAATTAATATTTATAAAAAATATTCTTCGCAAAAGGAAAAATATTATTAAAAAGGAGGCTTAAATGTATTTAGAGAAAGATTTAAAAGAAAAAGGCGAAAGCGTCATAACCGGTAAAGACGTTCCTAAAACTAAAGAAGAAGCTATAAAATTAGGATATGAAACAGATGAGGAGGAATAATGAGCATAAAAGATTACAGAGCGGAATTAACGGCTCAGATTATAAAACAGATGGAAGAAGCCGTTAAGGAGAATAAAAGCTGGGACTTGCCGTGGAAAAAAATAGCCGTAGGGGCGCCTGAAAATCCTTTGTCAGGCACTAAATACAGCGGTATGAACAGGCTTATTCTTACTATGACTGCCTTAGACGAAGGGATTCCTAATAAGTGGGTGACTTTTAAACAGGCGCAGAAAGAAGGAATTAGAGTTAAAAAAGGCGAAATGGGAATGCCTTTAGAAAAGTGGGGAATGTATGATTTCTGGCTCACTAAAAGCGGTAAGGAACTTAAAGTTGCAGGTACTACGGCCGCAAATATTAGTAACGTAACGGCGGTAAATATTAATTTTAAAGACGGAAAATCAATTAATAAAGACGACGCTATTTTTACGGGCAAAACAGGCGAGGAATATTCTTTCCGGCAGGCGCAGGAAAGGTTCGGCATACCTTATGTTAATACATTTACCGTATTTAATGCAACGCAGTTAGAAAACGCTCCTGAAAAATGGCTTGATCATCCTCTAAAAGATTTAAAAGAACCGGAAAAAATAGAAAAAGCTGAAAATATAATGAGCGCTATGGAAAAAGACGGACTTAAAATTGAATACGGGGGAAACAGAGCTTACTACTCGCCTTTAATAGATACTATACGTCTTCCGGATAAAAGGCAGTTTGAAAAGCCGGAAGATTTATACGGAACCGCCCTTCACGAAATAGGCCACGCAACGGGACATCAAAAAAGATTAAATAGAGAGTTTGGTGAGTTCGGGGACGAAAGATACGCTAAAGAAGAATTAAGGGCGGAACTTTCTTCCTATTTCTTAGCGGCGGAGACCGGAATTAAGTTTAATACCGGCAATCAGGCAATGTATCTTAATTCTTGGATTAAGGCTTTAAAAGAAGATAAAAACGAGATATTTAAAGCGGCGAAAGACGCCGGAAAAGCGGTAGATTACATTATGGAAAGGACTAAGGAACTTAAAATCGAAGACAAAATAGAAGGAAAATTAGATGTTTTCGATAGTCTGAAAGATGCGCATGCCAAGACGGAAGAAGAATTTAAAGATTTTTTAAACAATAAAGACGTAAAACAATATACATGGCACGGAAATTCTTTGGAAGACGATAAACTTTATGTTAAATATTTTGATGAGAATAAAGAAATAAAGGTAAAGGACTTTAGATATTGGCATGATGCGCGCGATTTTTTAGAAAAAGAAAAAGCTAAAATCAGCTCAGTTGAATTACAAAAGGACGCTTTTTCCCAGGACTTGGAAAACAGATTAAATAAATCAAAAAAATTAGAGAGGTAGTCGCTATGGACTTACAGGAAATAGAATCGCAGATTAAAGAAATAGAGTCGCAGATAAGCTCTTTGGTTTTTAAAAAGAATGCTCTTTTGAAACTTAAAGAAGGGCTTAGTAAAAGTAAGGAGAAGAATGTAACTAAAAAAATAGGGGGTCGTTATGGAAATTAACGGATTTTCAGCTTACGGCGGCGGTATAGCGGCTAAGATTTCGGACGGTAAATACATCGCTTCGTTTAATAAAGAAAAATTGCCTAAAAAATTCAATAAAATAATAGATTATATGAGACGTGAAAATTTAAAAGAATATTTAGTTAATCCTCAGATTGTATCTTCATCAAATATGACCTTAATAGTAGGACGTCTTAAACCTGGAGTTAAACCGGATGAAGTTTTTGAAAAAGACCTTTCCTATTGCGAAGACTTAATTAAAAAATCGCCGGTCTTAGCAATGGAGCCGAACGATAAATTAACGCCTTACGAGGGTAAATTAGTTAAAGCGGATACTTTCGGGGTAATAAAAATAGATAAAGACGTAATTTCCGTTAAGACTAACGACCCGAAAGTCCTTGCGCTTGGGGACTTAAAAAACGGGGAAGTGAAACTAAAAAATACGGAAGAAAACAGAAAAAAATTTCTTTTTGCCGCAAATCCTCAAGCGGGACGCTGGCAGGCTGAAGGCGAAGAAACTCTGAAAAACATTGCAAGCACTTTGCATAAATTTGCTGACGCTATTCCTTTGGTGCATTACGGCGAACTTACTCCGGAACTTTCAAAAAAAGGATTTGACACATTTACAAACCATATATCTAAATCTTTGGGGCTTAAAATACAATGATAGACTTAAAAAAATATACGAAAGCGAACTTAAAGCCGTCAGTATCTGAACTTCTTCCGATATTTTCTTTGGCGAACCCTGACGTAATAAGACTGAAAGACGAAGGCTTATGCGCGCTTTATAAAGTAAGAGGAATTGATTCCGAAACATTCGGAAGCGATTTTATCAGTTACTATGCCGACAGGCTTGAAGACGCGCTAAAAGGACTTGGCGAGAACTGGACAGTCTCGTTTTTTTTGATAAGAAAAAGAAATTACTACTATCCTGATATAGAATTTAAGTCTTCGGTTTCTAAATATATAGATGAAAAATATAAAGAAAGGGTTTTAAGGAATAAAAACTACGTAAATAATATTTATATATCTTTTATCTACAGGGAAAATAGATCGAAATTAAAAATATTCAAGAAAGTTTTCGAAAGAGACGGGAAAAAGATAACGGAGAAAGTTAAATCTTTAAGCGAAAAAAAGACTAAAGAAGACGTTATTAAAGAGCTTAAAGAAAGATTGAGACTTATAAATAAAGAATTAGAAGGTATTGCCGAATCTTTACCGAAATTAGGACTTGAAAGGCTTAAAGACGAAGAACTTCTTGCTGCTTACTATTTTGTAGTTAATCCGGCGCAAGACTTAAGGCAGGGGGGGATAAGGCTTCCGGACTACGCTTTCTTAGACGAATATTTAACGGATTTCACCGTTGACGCAGACTACGAAGAAGCTATCAAATTAGATTCTTCGGTATATAAAGTTTTAAGCGTAAAAGACTATCCTCAGGAAACTTATCCCGGCGTATTAGACGGGCTCCTTTCTTTAGATAAAGAACTAAAATTTTCCTGTTCGTTTTCTTTTCTTTCTAAAGAAAAAGCTAAAAGCTTGATGAAAAAAAGAAGAAGACATTATTTCGTAACGAGAAAAAGTCTTCTTCATCAAGCATCCGAAACCGCCACAGGCGAAGAAACTAAATTAATAGATCCCACTAAAATGAGCTACGTTTACGACACCGAAGAAGCTATGCAGGAACTCGACTTGGTGCGGCCTTTCGGAATAGCTTCCGTAAATTTTATAGCTTGGGGAAAGGCGGAAAAAGAAGCGGAAGAAACGTCAGCTAAAATAACCGGTGTATTAAAAGATAGGGGATATCAAGTACTCACGGAAAGCTTAAATAAAATTTCCGCCTATTTCTCGGCCGTGCCTGGCGGAGATAAATTAAATCCCCGCTCTTTCATGGTAAGTCTTGGCAATTTTGTCGATTACATCCCTTTCAGGACTATTTTAATAGGGGATAAATTTAACTTCTACCTTAAAGCGCCGGCATTATGCGCTTTAGAAACGAAACATAAGACCTTATTTTACTTTAATTTTCACGTAAAAGACGTAGGACATACCGTTATCTTCGGACCCACCGGCGCGGGTAAATCCGTCATATTAAACTTCTTGGCGGCTCAATATATGAAATACGACCCCCAGGTGTATTTCTTCGACTTCGGCTACACCGCAGAAATTCTGTCTTTAGCCCAAAACGGCCTTCATGTCGATTTTAAGCCTGAGAAAAGAACCTACCTAAATCCTGTCTCTCTAATAAGCAAAAAAGGCGGGAAGAGCTTCTTAAGAGATTTTTTGCAGGTTTTAATCGAATCTTTCGGATATTCCATGGACGACGAAGATTTAAAACAATTATGGAAAGCGATAGAACTCGTAGCAAGTCTTCCTAAAAATAAGCACGTCCTCGAATCTTTCTCGAGTATCTTGCCGCAAAATCTTTCCGATAAATTGCGTCCGTGGGTTACGGGGGAATATAAAAACTACTTCAATAATCCCGTGGATATGCTTAACTTGTCTAAATATACAGTATTTGAGATGAAAAACTTAAGCGGAGCCAACAATTCTAAAGTAATACCGCCGCTTTTAATGTATCTTTTCGAAAGAATAGATTCTTCCTTAAGTTCTTTAATTCCTACAATAATAATTTTAGATGAATCATGGTTCGAACTCCAGCATCCGATTTTTGCCGGCAAAATGCAGGAATGGCTTCAGACTTTAAGAAAATTAAATACTATAGTGGTATTTGCCACGCAAGACCTTATGCATGTCGCCGAAAATCAAAGAATGCTCTCAAGCGTCCTGACAAACGTATCAACTAAAATATTCTTGCCGAATTATAAAGCCGACACGACAGATATGAAAAACCTCTATATCAACACCTTCGGTCTTACCGAAAACGAATTCGAAATGGTAATAACCGGCACTCCCGCCCGTGACTACCTTATTAAGCAGGAGCACGTAACCCGCATGGCGCAGTTAAGCTTAGACGAAAACATCACCGCCCTTATCCAGTCCGACGAATACGCAAGGCGCCTTGCGAAAGCTATAAAGCTTAGAGGCGGAGACGACTGGTTTAAAGACTACGTCGAGCACTTTAAAAAGCGCACGCCGTTAAAAGAAGTTGAGGACTTAAGCGAATATTTCGTTAATTGAAAATATGATATAATAGGATTATGGAAAATAAATCTTCGGATATTGAGGGTGTATCTTATGAATGAAATTATATTTATGGTAGAAGAAGATATTGAATCAGGATATACCGCTAAAGCTTTAGGATACTCTATTTTTATTCAAGGTGAAACCACCCAAGAACTTAAAGAAAATATTAAAGACGCTTTAGAATGCCATTTTGAAAATAAATCTGATATTCCTCAGGTTGTAAGAATAACTAAATCTCTGTAAAAACCCCTACAGTGAAAAATTACAGTTCATAAATGATTAATAATTACAATAAGTTATAAGCTACATTGTCAGACTACGAATTTGCAGACTGGTGTTCTAATCCCCTCCGGCGCACCGCTTAAAATCGCAGTAAATAAGTTATTCTGCTCTTAAAGAAGCTGGTCCTGATTATATAATTAACGATATTGAAGAAAT
>JAJYQS010000057.1 GCA_021794475.1 bacterium
AACCGTCTCCTGCAATCAATGTGTCTTTTACATGAAGCTCAACGGAATCTTTAATATTCATAACCGCCGCAAGACCGCCCTGCGCATAATTGGTGTTTGATTCCGCCTCTTCTTTTTTTGTAAAAATCCCTACTGAAACATTTTCAGGGTATCTGTTTGCCAGACTTAAGCCTGCGATACCCGAACCTATTATTAAAACATTGAAATGCATTCTTTTTGCTTTCAACCTTTTTTAAATTGACTTTTATTTATTTTATTTTAATTGAATCTAATATTTTAATTAAATATTTCATAATTTAATATTTTTATAATTTAATCTTCAATAATTTAAATTGTTATAATACAATATATTATAATTTAATCTTCTAATTAGAGCGCAAATTCCATTTTAAAACCGCCTTTCCTTTAACACCGAGAATAATAAGTTTAATCCATTTTGTATGTTTTGTTATAAGCAGTTCTTTTTTCTTCCTGTTATAATATTTTGGAAACTCAACAATATATTGTTTTGACCATTTTGTAATATAAGGAAAAAAAGCTTTTAAAAATGCTCTTTTTTGTTCCGCAGGCTTAACCGTTAAAGGCAAAACATTCTCCCTCTTGTTGTTGGCAAGATATATCATCCATATAGAACGGTTCGAATTAAAATTGTTATACTTGCTTTGCGGAGTAAATACCGATATAAAAAATTTTATATGTTTATCTGATTTTCTATATAATTTGTGCAGCATTTTCTTAAAAGCCTTTCTGTTCAGCATATAATATTTTGCATATTTCTTTGCATAAGCAAATACAAACTGCCTATTAAAATATGTTGCGCGTAAAAACATTATAGTGCTTAAATTTTTAAAATTATAAGCATTGGTCTTTTTAGTAAAATAATTCAGTACCCCGGCATAGTTATTCTTATAATATGTAACTTTTTGACGATTTGCCGCGCCGTTGATTTTATTATTGTTCTTATTAATTTCACTATTTATTCTGTTTTTGCCGTATTCTGAATTATTGCCGGTAACAAGCGCACAGCCGGATAGACTTATAGAAAGAACAAAAAAAATCGTTATATAAATTGCAAATAATATAAAATAAGGTTTTTTATTCATAGCAGTTATCTTATTGATAATAATATAAAAAAATAAACTTAGGCGCTGCAATTTTATTTACTGCGGCAGCAATATATCAGCCCTTGTAAAAAGAGAAACTAAGCTGATGCCGTTTTTCAATAAATTTTCTTTACCGCCTTCTTCCCTGTCCACAATGCACACCGCGCTATCAATTATATAACCTTCATTTCTTGCGTTATTTACGGCGTTTAAAATTGAGCCTCCTGTTGTAACAACATCTTCAATAATTACTATTTTAGCGTCTTTTCCGAGAAACTGGACAGGCTCAATCATATTGCCTTTTCCGTATCCTTTCCTTTCTTTTCTGATAACTACAGATTTTAAAGGATTATTATCTAAAAAGCTTGCAATTAAGATAGATGCAACCAGCGGCAGTCCGCCTACGGGAACCCCCGCAATAACGTCATATGACATCCTGTCATTGAGAGTCGTTAGCTCGTCATATAGCAATTTTCCTATATAATAGAGATAATCGCCGTCAAAAGAAATTCTCCTCAAATCAATATAAAAATCGCTTTTTCTTCCGGACACCAAGGTAAATTCTTTTTTTTCGTAGCATAATGTTTTTATTGCATTTAAAACTTTTAATCTTATTTCGCTGCTATTTGCATTCAATATATTTGAATCAAAAATATTATTTTTATCCATTACCTTTTATTATTTTTATTATTTCTTATTATTTTTTTTTCGCGTCTTGAAATTATATAATCTCTTTGCTGAATAATTTTAATTGACGATAATAATCATCTTCACTTTCAATATCTTCCGGATAAGCCCCTGAAAAACACGCTTCGCAAAAATTAATTTCATTTCCTACTACTTTTCTTAAACCGCCTAAAGTTAAAAATTTTGTGGAGGTAGCGCCTAACTGGCTATTTATTTCGTCTTCAGAATATTTTGACGCCATAAGTTCTTCTTTGACAGGGGTATCTATACCATAATAGCATGGAGAAGAAACCATAGGCGAGCTTAGACGAAGATGTATTTCTTTAGCCCCCGCCGCCTTAAGCATATCCACTATTTTTTTAGAGGTAGTCCCTCTTACGACAGAATCGTCAACTACTACTACTTTTTTCCCTTCTATTACATCTAAAACAGGATTAAGTTTAATTTTTACGCCGAAGTTTCTTATTGCTCTTTTAGGTTCTATAAAAGTCCTGCCAACATAATGATTTCTAGTAAAACCCATTTCAAACGGTATACCGGATTCTTTAGAGTAGCCGAGAGCTGCCGGAACTCCCGAGTCCGGCACAGGTATCACGATATCGGCATCTATATATGCGTCTCTGGCAAGCTGTCTGCCCATTGCGCTGCGGATTTTATAAATTGATTTGCCGTTGTATATACTGTCGGGGCGTGAAAAATAAATCAATTCAAAAACACAGTATGAATTTTTTTTCCTTTCAAACGGAAAAAAACTTTTCATACCTTCGCTGTTGACAAGGATGATTTCGCCGGGTTTAACATCGCGTATATATTTTGCGTTTATTAAATCTAAACTGCATGTTTCTGATGCAAAAACAACAGAGCCTTCAAGTTCCCCCATGACAAGCGGACGAAAACCGAAAGGGTCTCTTGCGGCTATCAGTTCATTTTCAGACAAAAATAAAAAGGAATAAGCGCCTTTGACTTTTTCAAGCGAACTGATAATCCTGTCAACCAAAAACCTCTCTTTTGACGATGCTATCAGATGTATAATTACTTCGGTGTCTGAACTTGAATAAAATATTGAACCTTTTTCTTCTAATTCTTTTTTAAGAATATTCGCATTAGTTAAATTTCCGTTATGAGCAACGGAGATAGAACCGTAATAATAATCTGCAATAAGCGGCTGCGCGTTTTTTAGCAGCGTCTCCCCCGATGTTGAGTATCTTACGTGACCTATAGCATGTTTACCTTTAATCTTACTGAGAGTAGTTTCGTTAAATACATCGTTGACCAAACCTAAATTTTTATGAAAATATATATTACTGTTATCAGAAGAGGCAATTCCGCATGACTCCTGCCCCCTGTGCTGCAGCGCATATAATCCTAAATATGTTATATTCGCAGATTCTTCATTATTATAAATACCGAATACTCCGCACTCTTCGTCGATTTCTTCCATTTTCTTTTTTTAACTTAAAATGTTTTATTGTCAAATAATTTTTCTATTGCGCTATAATACCTTTCTTTTATTTTACCACTTTTTAGTTCTATTATGTTATTAAATTTTATAATATCTTTTACAACTGTTCCTATTTTTTCAATTTCAATACCTGCATTTTTTGCAAATTCGTAAATTTTATGTTCGTTCGAAGGATTTGCACTTATAACAAAAGCCTGTTCAAATTCAGAAAATAAAATCATGTCGTTTCTTAGTCCGTCTCTATGTATTTCCGCAATTACACCCAAATTTTTATCTGATAAAATTGCCGGTTCTGACACTGCCGTGAAAAGACCGCCCTCGCTAATATCCGCGGCGCTTTTTAACAATTTCCCGTCTATAAGACCGCGCAAGCAGCTCTGGAGTTTTAACTCATAGTCTATATCGATAGAGAGAGGTTCCTGCATAAAATCGTTATGAACAAGCTCCATAAATAAGCTCCCGCCGAGATTTCCGGACAGCCTGCCCAGCAGGTAAACATTATCGCCTTCGTCTTTATAATTTGAATTGATAGCTTTGCCGGCATCGTCTATATAGCCTACCATAGCAATTACCGGAGTAGGATAAATCTTCCCTGCTCCTGCTGTTTCGTTGTATAAACTGACATTACCGCTGACTGCGGGGGTATTAAATTTTAAGGCGGCATCCGTTATGCCCCTTATGGCTTCTTTAAACTGCCACATAATTTCAGGGTCTTCCGGGCTGGCAAAATTAAGACAGTCGGTAATGGCAACGGGCGTTCCTCCGCATGCGGAAATATTTCTTGCGCATTCTATAACAGCTAACATTGCTCCTTTATAAGGATTGAGATAGCAATATTTTGAATTGCAGTTTGAATTTAATATTATACCGGAACTTAAATCTGCGGGATTTGCCGAATAACCGGAACTTAAATCTGCGGGATGTGCCGAGTTTGCTGAATCTGCTGAAGCGTTAAATTCTTTATATCTCAGTACTGCGCAAGATGAACCCGGACCTGCAAGCGTATTTGTTCCAATCTGATAATCATACTGCCTGTAAATAAAATGTTTTGATGCAATATTTGGATGAGATATAATTCTTTCGGCAACGGAATTAAAATTTTTAGGCATTCTGTATTCATCCGGCAAAAATTGTTTTACATCTTTTATGTATAAAGGAACAGCCGACGGTCTATCGTACGACGGACCGTTTACCACCGCCTCTACCGGAAGCGTATGATAAGGTTTAGATTTATAAATAAATTGGATTGTTTTTTCTTTAGTAACTTCGCCTATAATAACACAATTTAAATCCCATTTTTTAAATATCTCTTCAAGCTCATCGTATTTTCCCTTTTCGCATGCAATAAGCATTCTTTCCTGCGATTCTGAAAGCATAATATCGAGCGGCGTCATACCTGCCGCCCTTAACGGAATTTTATCCATATTTAAAATCATGCCTTTTCCGCTATTTTCCGACATCTCAAAAGAAGAGCTAGTTAATCCGGCTGCTCCCATATCCTGAATGGAAACGATAAGTTTTTTATCCATTGCCTCAAGGCACGCCTCAAGCAGCAATTTTTCCGTAAAAGGGTCTCCAACTTGGACAGTGCTTCTTTTTTTGGCTTTCGATGAATCAAATTCACCTGAAGCCATGGTAGCTCCGTTGATTCCGTCCATCCCCGTTGCCGAACCGACATACACCACAAAATTACCTTCTTCACAGGCTGATGAAAGAAATATAGCGTCTTTTTTAGCTATCCCTATCGTAAAAGCATTGACAAGTATATTGTTATCATAGCATGAATCAAACACGACCTCGCCGCCGACGGTAGGAACTCCCATGCAGTTTCCGTAAAACCCTATGCCTTTTACGACTTCAGACAAATAATAGGGCGTTCTTGGATGATTAAAATTTCCAAATCTGAGGGAATTAAGATTTGCAATAGGTCTTGCGCCCATTGTAAATATATCGCGCATAATTCCGCCTACTCCGGTCGCCGCGCCTTCAAAAGGTTCAATGAAAGACGGATGGTTATGACTTTCCATTTTAAACACGAGAACATTAACGCCGTCAAATTCTATAACTCCGGCGTTTTCTCCAGGACCTATAATAACGGCGCTGCCTTTTGACGGTAAATTTTTAAGATGTATTTTTGTGCTTTTATAGCTGCAATGTTCCGACCACATAGCGGAAAAAATACCCAGCTCAAAATCATCCGGCTCCCTCTTCATAATATCGTTTATCTTTTTATATTCTTCAAAAGATAATCCGAATTGAGCATAATCTTTGTTCAGCGGCAAATGAACAGAATCGCTTACATCATCAATGCAATTACCTGACCTGTCATTATCGCTTTTATAGCTGTTATCAGTTATTATCATATGTTTATTTATTTTTAATGTAATAAATAATAGAATTAAATATTTTTGCTCCGTCATCACTTCCCAATATTTTTTCTGAAGCTCTTTCAGGGTGAGGCATGAGGCCCATCACATTAAAATTTTCTCCAAACAATCCTCCGATATTTTTTAAGGAACCGTTGGGATTTGAATCGTCTGATACAGCTCCGTCTTCATTACAATATTGGAAAGCTACATGACCTGAAGAAAATAAATCTTCCAGTTCATTATTTTCGGCAAAATAATTCCCGTCATGATGCGCTATAGGAAGCTTCAAAACAGCATCTTTTTCTATAAGACAGGTAAACGGATTTTCGCGGTTATTGTTATTGCCGCTTTTGTTATTATTGCTGTTATTATTTTTATTGAAATTATTACCGGAAATATTTTTAATATATACGTCTCTGCATTCAAATTTTAAAGATTTATTTGTCAGCATTGCTCCTTTAAGCAGCCCTGATTCCAAAAGTATTTGAAATCCGTTGCAGATGCCCAAAACAATGCCTCCGCCGTCAGCATATTCTTTTATAGATTTCATTACTCTGCTTCTTGCAGCCAAAGCGCCCGCTCTTAAATAATCGCCGTAAGAAAATCCGCCCGGTATTACTATAAAATCGTAATTCTTAAAATTATGGAATTCGTCTTTGTGCCACAAAAAAGAGACGTTAAGGTTAAACACATCCTTTAACGCATAATAAACATCCATATCGCAGTTAGAACCCGGAAAAACAGTAATTCCTGCGTTTATTTTTTTATTTTCCATCAAATTCAGCCCAATACTCAATTAATCGTCTCAATGTCAATCTAAATAATTATTAATTTCAATATTAAAGTTTTTTATTAACTGTCTTAATAATTATTCTCAATAATTATTAATTTCAATATTAAAGTTTTCTATTAATCATTTCAATAATTACAATGATTATCTGATAATTAATCTAACTAATTATTAATTTCAATATTAAAGTTTTCTATTATAGGATTAGACAATATCTTTTCAGAAATATCTTTTAATTCTTTGCTTAACATTTTTTGAGTCAATCCTGACATATTATTTTTACTTGACCCGTTAATATCGATATTATCATTGACGGCGCCATTATCATTATTGCCGTCATGAGCATCAATATTGTCAATTTTATCAATATTATTAATAATATTATTTTGTCTAATAGTTAATTCTATATGCTTTCCGACTCTGACATCTTCAATATTATTATATCCCGACGATTTTAAAACAGATAAAACAGCCTTTCCCTGAGGGTCAAGAACCTCGTCTTTCAGTATAACTCTAACTGTAGCTTTTGTTATAGCATTGCCTGCCGTAGCGGGAGGAGGAAATAATGACATGGACCTTTCAAAAATAAAATCAATATTTTTATAATAATAGTTAATATCAAATAAATTGTTTATTTCAGCTTCGTTTAAATATTTCAGAACATCGTCATTATTTTTTAGCAGAACTGCAAATTCTGTTTCCGTCTGAATAGCCTGATGGGCAAGTTTCTGAACAATTTTATATGCGTCTTCCCTGAGCATTCCTTTATCTATCATGGCAAGCAAAACTTTTTGCGAAAAAATAACACCTTTCGTCAACTGCATATTTTTAAGCATTCTGTCTTCATGGACAACCATATTGTCAATTAAATTAATAAGCTGATTCAGGATATAATACATTAAGATTGTAGAATCAGGCGTTATAATTCTTTCCACAGAAGAATGCGAAATATCCCTTTCATGCCATAAGGGAATATCTTCAAGAGCCGACATTAAATTTGACCTTAAGATTCTGGAAAGCCCGCAGATATTTTCGGAAACAATAGGGTTTTTCTTATGCGGCATAGCTGAAGAGCCTTTTTGTCCGGCAGAAAAAGCTTCTTCAGCTTCCGAGACTTCGGTTCTCATTAAGTGCCTCATTTCAAGGGCTATTTTTTCACAGGAAGCGCCAAGCGAGGCAATAGCGTAGAAACATTCCGCATATATATCTCTTTGAATTACCTGATTTGACAAAATAGGTTTCAAATCCAAAATGTCAAGTGCTATTTTTTCAACTTCAGGTGGAAAATTTGCAAATGTTCCCACCGCTCCTGACAGTTTTCCGCATGAAACGGTCTCTATCGCTTTATTTAGTCTGACAATTCCTCTGTTAATTTCTTCATAAAATATAAGAAGTTTAAAACCGAATGTTATAGGCTCTGCATGTATTCCGTGAGTTCTGCCCATCATAGAGGTATATTTATATTTGAGAGCTTTCTGCAATAAACTTTCTGCAAGAATTTTAGCTTTTGACAGGTTCAAATTAAGTGCCTGCCTGAATAATAAAGAAAAAGAAGTATCGCCTATATCCGAAGACGTAAGTCCGAGATGAATAAATCTTGAATCTTCGCCGACATATTTTGCAACGTTAGTCAGAAAAGCAATGACATCATGCTTTGTTATTTTTTCGGTTTCTTCAATTTCCGCAACATCGAATTTTGCGTTTTTTAAAATATTTTCTAATGATTTATCGGGTATCCTGCCGATTTTATTATAAGCCGAACATATTGCAAGTTCAACTTGGAGCCATGTATTGTATTTGTTTTCTAACGACCATATATTAGAAATTTCCGGCAAAGAATATCTATCTATCAATTTATTTATCCTCAAATAGAAATGTATTTAAAATGTGTTAACATATTTTATTTTTTAGTAGCTATAGCAATTTTATAAAGTCCGTTTTTAATAGCAGAACCCATAACGGCGACAACACTTGAAACTTTTGATGCTTTGTCTGCTTTAATTACAATAGTCGGGTTTGCTCCTGATTTTTTAAAAAAAGATAAAATTTCCGAAAGTTTTTTTAAAGTTATTTTCTTCTTCTTGTAATACACATTGCCTAGCTTTGTAATATATATAGTAATAGGTTTTTTTGAAGCGGCGGAAGACTGAAGCCCCGATTTAGGAAGACGTATCTTGATTCCTGAATTGCTCGCAAATGTTGTAGTCATCATAAAAAATATTAATAAAGTCAAAAAGACGTCAACCATATTAATAACATTTATAATAGGGTCGCGTTTTTTTCTTTCTGCAAATTTCATATATATACTAAATATATTAAGACTAAATTATAACTGATTTATTATATTTATTTTTATTGTTTATGTTTTTTAGTTTTGGTTTTTTAATCTTTTTTTATTTTTGATATTAGCGAAGATGCCATATCTTCCATTATTACGGCGTAGCTAAAAGCTCTCGAAACAAAATATTTATAAAATAAAAAACATACAATTGCAATTATTAAACCCATTGCCGTGGAATATAATGCCTCAGATATGCCTAACGCAAGCAGATGAGGATTCGCTATTCCGCTGCTGTAAGAAACTGCGCTTAAAGCTTTAATCATTCCAACGACGGTACCGAGAAGTCCGAGAAGCGGCGCGATAGTTGTAATTGCGCTTAAACCTTCCAAATTTTTTTCAAGTTCGGAATAAGCCCTTTTCCCTGCCTCTTCTACTTCTAATTTGACCGTATCTATAGAATTTTTATAATTTTCTATTATTGAGAGGTAAACCCTTGTTAAAGGCGTCGCAGAATTTGAACAAAACCCCCTTGCCCTTTCTATATCGCCTTTTTTTAAAGCATCTTCAATATTAACTATCAAATCCTGAGGAAATATTTTAGTTTTTCGCAGACCGTATAGTCTTTCAATTATTATTGCAAGACCTATAATGGAACATAAGATAAGAGGATATAAAAAGTATTCCGATATTAAAATGGTAGAATTAAACATTTATTTAATTTTCACCCGATATAATGTTCGGAAAATAAGTACAGCGAACATATTTTGTTAATTTAATTAATATTTTATACATAATATTTAACCCTTACCTTTTTAAATTCTTTTGTGCTTATTAAACTGTCATAACCCTTTATGCCGGTAAGCTCTGCTATTTTATTCATTGTATTAAGGGCTTCTTCTTCATTTTTTGTATGAATCATAGTAAAAATATTATACTCCCATTTACCCGGATATACAGGTCTCAAATAGCAGTGAGAAACCTCATTTATTGAAGACATTATTTTTCCGTTTCTGTCGGCTTCGCTTTCTTCTGATTTCCATATTCCCATTATATTATAACTGAATCCTGCTTTTTGGTGATGCAGAACGCAAGCGAATCTGCGCATTTTTTTTTCAGAAATAAATTTATCAATTTGAGACAGAAGCTCTTCTTGAGAAATATTCAAATTTGAAGCTGCATTTTTAAAAGGTTCAGGCGTAATTTCCAAATCTTTCTGCAATTCTCTTATACAATTTTTTTCAAACTCGCTGATATTTATTTTAGAATCTTCTATGGCATCATCCTGAGAAAAATATTTAAATTTGGAATTTTTATTAGAATCTGCATTCACTGGAGATGCCGATTCGCTTTCTCCCGTCATATCAAAATTGACGCCTATTTTAAATAGTTTTAATGTAGGAAGAATGAGATAATCCTCAGCTTTAGCGTTCTTTGCCATAAGCCCTATTTCTTCATTAAAATCTTTATCCGGCGGCAATGTAATAGTAAACCATATATTGTATGGGTTATTTCTGAGATAATTATGACTCACGCCGTTATGGGCATTGATAACCGATGCCGCATTTTCAACCTTATCTTCCGGAACATTGAAGGCAACAAGCGTACTTTTATATCCTATATTATGCGAGTCGAATATTGCGCTTATCTGTCTAATTACCTTTGCTTGTTTTAAGTTGATAATTTTATTTATTACTTCTTCTTCGGTTATTCCAAGCTCTGAACTAATTTTCTGGAACGGTCTGATAGCAATAGGAAAATCAGTCTGCAGGATATTTAGAATCTTTTTGTCTGTTAAAGATAAGTCAGGCTTTGAAGACAAAGTTTGTGAAGCTGGTTCAGATAGAGCTGATTCCATAATATTTTATTCCTTTTATGATTTTTATTAACTTAGTCCGCTTAATGTTAGATACATTACTTAAATGATAAATATAATAAAATAAATAAAACAACGCAAAACGCTCAAAAAATAAGAACAGTCTATTAAATATAAAACACTAAATATAAAACACTAAATATAAAACACGCTGCAATATTTGAATATATATTAATTACATTATTAATTAATGTCGACCATCATTCTTTTTATTATAGATTATCGAACCAATCTAATCAATAAAAAAATCAATAAAAAAGTTTATTATAAAATTTAAGCAAAGAATGACTGAATTTACCTATAAAATCAAATTAATTTAATTTAACTTAATTAAATTAACGCAAGGCGGCAGAAATAAACAAGAAGAAGTAAGTAAGTAAGTAAAAAAGTAAGTAAAAAAAATGCTTAGAAGATTAAACAAAGTATAACAATGTCCATCTTCTAAGCATTTAAAAAACTTGCCAGCATTGCTGCGTGCAAAAAATATAAAAAAACTGAATTCCCAAAAATCAATAAAATACAAAAATTTTAACAAGCTTTCTTAATTAAAATAATTGCTTATTTTAAATAATTGATATATTCATACAACTAAAGATTTACAGCCGTCGATTTTCAGACGGTTCATTATTTTAAAGATTCCAGATAAGCAGCTAAAGTATTTACCTGTGATTTTGGCATACTTTTATGATTAGGCATAATTGCCATAAATGATTTGCCATTAATTGTAACAGTGCTTCCAGATGCAAAATGGGCGCCCGGCGTCACTATCTGAGTTTTAATCCAGGAAAGGCTTCTCTGGCTACCTACATGCGAAAGATTAGGTCCGACTGAACCGCCTTTGCCGTTAATAGTATGGCAGGCAATGCATCCGTCAGAACTAAAAAGCTGCGGACCGGTAGCTGCAAAAGCCATTGTTGATGTGAATGCAAGAACACCTAAACTTAAAACCGAAGCGGTTAAAATTTTTGATTTGATTAATTTTGAAAAGAATTTTTTCATTTTGAATTTTCCCCCCATTTTTTTTGGTTTAATACTTTCTTTAATGATTTACTTTAATGATTTAACTTTTTACTTTAATGATTCAAGGTAGCCGGCTAACGCATTTAATTTTGCAGCTGACATGCTTTTATGACCCGGCATAATTGCCATAAATGATTTGCCGTTAATTGTAGCAGTGCTTCCCGATGCAAAATGAGCCGACGGATCTGTAATCTGAGTTTTAATCCATGAAAGGCTTCTTGTGCTGCCTACATGAGAAAGATTAGGTCCGACTGAGCCGCCATTGCCGTTAATAGTATGGCAGGCCACACATCCTTCCGAACTAAAAAGCGAAGCGCCTGAAGATGCAAAAGCTATCGACGCATTAAGCGCAACCAACCCTAAAATAATAATAAAAATACCTGTAATTTTTTTCATAATTATTCATTCACCTCCTTTTTATGTTATATTTTTATATCGTGAAAACTATATAATAACATCAGATTTATTTATTTAATTTCTTTTTATTCATTTCCATTGCTCCTGCTTCTTTAATTATATTTTTAAACAATAAAAACGTTTATATAATATATAAAAATATAATCATACTATCTATTATACATTATATCGGCACAATTTTAAATATTAATAAGTTATTTAAATAAAGTCAATACTTTTTTTATTTTATTAATGCAAGTTAAATATTTAATTAATATAACGATAAAATTAGACTAATACAAAATTAACATAATGATTTTAATTTATCCGTTTTAATGTTAATATAAAATATAAATAATAAATATCTTTGTATTTCCGTATTCAATGTATTATAATACTGTTTCAATTACAAAAAAATAAAATAAAATAAACTGCATCTAAGCAATATTTTAATAATATATTCTAATAAATTCCGACAGTTATGGATAAAGTATTTTTATATTTGTATATAGCCGGCGTAGTATTTTTTTTTAGTCTTTTAATCACATTTACAGGTTCATTTATATTTTTAAAAATTAAAAAGGTAAAAGTTAAAAAACAGATTTATCTCACATATTTGTTAATTTTTATCATTCTTATTATTATAATAATAATATCCGGAATAAAAATCAGCGCAATATGATTAGAAAATCTAATTATCGGTATAATGTAAAATTAATTAACTAATTTATTAATTAATTTTATGCTTTAATTTTAATTGTACCGTGAAAAATTTATTCTCTTAAAATATATTTCACAATATCTGCAATATCGATAAGTCGTTACGATATAAAATTATAATAAGCAATAAACTGATAATGTATAATATAAATAAAAAATAATCATTAAATCAAAATATTAAAATATATCAAAATCAAATAACAATTATATTTAGAGGGGTGCTCACAAAATGCTTGCTACATTTAAATCAAGATTATATTTTGCAGCAATAATGATGTTTGTAGTAATTCTAATAGGCAATTTTGTAATTATGGGATATATAAATTCTTTTAAAAATTACTCCTATACGCAATCTGTTATAGGTTCAACTATATCTTCCCTCCTAAAAGTTCAGAGAAATACTATCGGTATAATATATCTTTCCAGACTTAGACAAAAAGATTTAAAAATAGCAAAATTAGAAAAGAAGACATTTAATCCATCTGCAATAAATAAAAAAATATTTGATTTAAGAAATGCAATAAAAAAAGCCCGCGTTGACAATACGTTATCTATAAACGGATTTACAACCGGATTTAGCCATGAAAATTTTAAAACAGTTTTTGGCGTCAAAAAGAAATATTTAAAAAAATCTTCAAGTAAACAGATTAATCTTAAGATGCTTCAGCTCAAGAAATTTATGGCATCATACAGACCAAATATGGTTAATATATTAAAAAATCCGATTAAAATAGGACCGACGATTAATCCTGATTATTTTAAAACAAAAATAGACGCCATAATTGCCAACCTGAACTTCGTAAAAGAAAAAATAGCTGCAAAATCTGCCGCGAAAATTAAAATGCTTATTGATTTCTTTGTAATTCTCCCAATTTTTGCATTACTTCTATTACTTGCAATAAGCTATTATTTTAAAAAATTCTTAATAGAAGAATTAATAAGCACAACAAATAAAATAGGCGAAGTTGCGAAAGGAGATTTAAGAACTAAAATAAAAATAAACGTAAATCCTAAAAATGAAATAGGTCTGCTCGTAAGTCACGTTAATATATTGATAGACTCGCTAACCAACAATGTAAGTTCTATTACTCAAGCCGTAGAATCGGTATCAAGCTCCAGCACAGAATTGAACGCATCGTCTTCAGAACTTGAAAATGCGATAGACCATATGAAAAAAAACAGTTCATCGATAGTTGAATCTATTAAACAATTAACCCTTGCAATTGTCGAAATTGCGAAAAATTCCAGCAATGGCGCTCAGGAAGCTGATTATACACAAAAAGCCACCGAAGAAGGTTATAGCGCCGTTCAAAATGTTATTAAGGAAATTACATCTATTGAAAAATCGGTGGATAATGCTGCAAATGTTATAAATAAACTAGGCGAATCTTCTCAAAAAATAGGGGAAATTATCGCCGTTATTAATGAAATTGCAGACCAGACCAATCTGCTTGCTTTAAACGCAGCTATAGAAGCGGCGCGCGCGGGGGAACAGGGAAGAGGCTTTGCGGTAGTTGCCGATGAAGTGCGAAAACTTGCCGAAAGAACAACAAAAGCTACGAAAGAGATAACTAATATGATATCTTCTATTCAGGAAGATACTTCAAAAGCTGTTGAATCAATGAGTTATGGAAAAGAAGAAGTTAAAAACGGGGTAAACGTTGCTAAAAATGCTGGCATCCAAATTAATAAAATTAAAGAGCTTTCCGTTAAGCTAAAAGATATGATAACGTTAATTGCAACGGCTGCCGAAGAACAGTCAACCGCAACAGAAGAAATATCCGCATCGTCAGACAGTATTTTGCAGTCTCAAGAATCTGCAACATCCAGCGCAGCACAGGTAAAAATAGGAGCAAACGAACTTTCAAAATTGGCTTCGGAATTGTCTAAGGTAGTAAATATATTTAAAATTAAATAATAATAATAAATAAAAATAAATAAAAATATAATGGCAGTGAGCGATACAGATAATGAACAACAATCAGAAAAATATTAAAAAAAAATTATTTATAATTATTTTTATTTTTATAATATTTTTTTTAACGGGCTCTTCTATTGCATTCATGCTCAATAAACCGCTCAGATATACCTTTAAGAAAAATATATTCATTCCTTTAAAAGATTTTACGCTTTCAATATTTAAAATAAAATCTGCAACATCTTTAACTGAAACAACAATTAAGCAAACTGACGCTGCCGTTCATACTGCTTCTGCTGACAATAATAGTATAATCAAACCGCAAACCAATGCTATCAATAATATATACAGACATAAAAATCGTTTAAAAATCACGATGCCTGCTAATTTTATATATCCTTACCTTTATCACGGTATATATAGAAAAGGAAATAATTTATTTAGCGTAATAATGTCTAAGTTAAATTATCTGCCGATAGAATGTATTCCTTTTAGCGCCGCCGGCAGCGATAAAAATTATATCTATATTAAATATGAACATAACAGATATTGCAGATGGAAATGGCGTTGGAAAAATCTGCCGGATAATTTTATAGAAGATTGGAAACCGGACTACTTTTCAGCTATATTGGAAGGCGCTGCTATGAATTTTCAGCATCAGAACAAACTTAGAATAACCGGAAGAATTAATAAAAATGTATGGAAAACAGCTTTTAAAGATTTAGAATATAATAAAACAAATAAATACGGTTTGACCGTCATATGGGCTGACAAGACCTTTCCAAAAACACTGCATTTATGGAAAAACGGAAAAAATATATTAGTTTCATTTGTTAATACGGGCGTTTTTGACGCTCCGACATACAACGGAATATTTCCGGTCTATAAACGTTATTTTGAGGCGACAATGGCCGGCAAAACGCCGTGGCATCAGCCGTATGACGATAAAAATATTCCTTTTATAAACTATTTTGATTTTGGAGAAGCAATTCACGGATTTCCGAGGGGCATGTACGGTATTAATAAAAGTTTAGGCTGCTTAGAACTTCCTTTAAGAAATGCGTGGATAATCTGGAAACAGATAAACTACGGCACAATGGTTGACGTGATTAAAAATACGCACATTAAACCGGCTTTTAAACAAAAAAATTACCTGCATTCAAAAATTAAAAATTTTATACCGGATGCAAATTTTTTAAAATATTATTTGCTTAATAAAAAAGACTCTATAAAGGAGACATCTTTATTAAATAATAAGAATAAGAATAGACGCCTTTATCAAAATACCAATGCTGCTGCTCCTGCTATCAATAGCTATGAAAAGAACAGCTCAGATATGCCTGCTCTGCCCTTAAAATTAAAGTTTATATATGTTGACTACGGTATGACATTTCAAGACGTCCCGGTTACCTCATTAGTTTATTTTAAATTTAAAACAAACCGAAATAATACCGGCTATAATTTTTTTAAAAAAGTTATACTCACCAGCGGAATTAACTACGGCGGAAAAATAGATATACTGTCTAAAACATCTGATAAAAATAAATTATTCTTCTCAGATGTTAAAAATCTAAAAGGAACATATATCAGAAGCGTCTACTCATTATCAAAATTGTCAAAAGATTTTAATAAAACCGATATAGAAAAATGTCTGACTATAAAACAGAGAAATTCCGGAATACTGAGCAATCTTGCTGTAAATAGTAAAAATAATACTTTATGGGTTATTTCGTATTTATATTCATACACTAAAAATACGTTCAATAATTACTTGTGCAGAATTAAAATAAATAATAATCATTCTATGTCTCTGCAGAAAAAAATGCTGCTTAAAAACTATGTTTCTTATCTGACTTTCGATAAAAATGGCAATTTGCTGCTGAGCGGACTAAAATTTAAAAACGGGAGCGCTGTAAATTATATTGAAGAAATTAAAAACAAATATTTAAATAAAAAATTAAACAATCAATATATTAAACGTTTATATGCAATTTCTGGTAAATTCTCTTCAACAATGCCGATAGTCTCCGGATTTAAAAATACCGTATGGGCGCTAAAACATTCCTTTCGCAACGGATATGTTTATAATAATATACTAAGACTAAGAATTAAACAGCGCTATCTAAAACACAAATATGCAAACAAATATGAAAATACGGTTAATGCGTCTGTAAAAGATATCGCAAGCATCAGAGGCTATATTGGCAATTTATATGAAAACAGCAGCGGGGATTTATTTTTTATTAACAACATTTTAAAACATGGAATTTTTTATAAAACACTATATGAAATCAATCCAAACTCCGGCTCATATAATCCCGTCAGACTATTAAGATTTAACGGAAAACTTAACGGCGTTGCCGGAAGCATTATTGTTTTAAATTAAAAACTTAAAAAAATATATATTTTTTAACAAATTCTTCTTGCATTTTTATCTATATGCAATATAATAAAAAATCGTGCTTTTATTTTTTAATATAATGTATGTGGAGGTTAAAAAAAATGAATTCTCTTGGAATACACTTGCTTTTAGAATTAAAAAAATGTAAACCGCATATTCTTGCGGATTTACAATTTGTGGAAACAGCTATGCTTGATGCTGCGGTAAATGCAAAAGCTACAATAGTAGAACATAAGTTTCACGAATTCAATCCGTTCGGTATCAGCGGAATGGTCATAATTGCCGAGTCGCATCTGTCTATACATACATGGCCTGAGTATGATTATGCTGCGGTTGATATTTTTACATGCGGGGATGTAATTAAACCTCAGATAGCTGCTCAATTTTTAATTGAAAGGTTCGGGTCTTTAGAACCGCAAATGATGGAAGTCAAAAGAGGTCTTATTTCAATGTATGACCAAAAGCTGCCCCATAAAGTAGTTTGTGAAGAGAAGCTAGTCGCTCGTTAGCGTTCTAAAATTTTATAATTATTATTTTGATTATAAAAAATTATTTTATCTAATTGGGCATATTGATTTATATTTATAGCATGGGTATAACAAACCGGACGGCTATTAAGGCGACAAGAACGGTGCGGTTCAATATCCCAATTAGATTTTTATTCAGTTCTTTTTTATTTATTTAATTATTTAATTATTTAATTAATTATTTATTTGTCTAATTATTTGTTATTATAATTTATATTTTATCAATCATTAAATAGTTATCGCTGAAAATACCGTAAGGTTCAATGAATTGAGATTTGCCTTCTTCTGTTTCGATAAAATCGGAGAGTATATTTTTATATAATTTTTTAGTTAATGGGTCAATAATATTTTCATTTATATCTAATAATGGCTGTAAAACAAATTTACGATTTTTTAACTCTTTATGGGGTATATTTAATACAGAAGGATGTGGATGCGAAAAAATCCTCTCGTCAAGCAGAAGTATATCAATATCTATTTCTCTGGGACGGTATTTAATAAATAAATCCTTGCCTTCATTTTTATAATCAAACTTCCTGCCTATCAGTTTCTCAATATTTTTAATTTTGAATAACAAATCACTACCGATATTCCCGTAATCACAATGAGCATAACAGGTCATTATTTTATCATTATCATCAATTTCCGCGGTTTCAATAATCCCGCCGTCGCAGCCGGTATAGCTGCTATCGATAAAACAGCCATTAGTGTCGCATTTATTATCAATATTATCAATTTTATTTTCGTATTTATAAAGAACAACACAATTTAAAAATACAGGAATAATACCTTTTTTACATTCATCTTCGCTAAAACCTACCGGAGAAGTTTTATATACTCTAGAAGCTTTAATTAATTTTAAAACTCCTCCATCATTTAATTTTATTAAATTTATTAATGAAATAGCATTAATTAAATTAACTTCTTTGTTGCCTAAATTGCTTCCTAAACCCAAGTAAACATCCATTTGATGTTTTATATTTATACTTTGTATTTATATTTTGTATTTATGTTGATATTTTATGCCATTCTTTCAAGAGCTTCTTTTATACGGTCTTCGCTTATAGTTAGCGAGAATCTTATATACCCTTCGCCGTACTCGCCGAAACCTGAGCCTGGAGTCACGACAATTCCTTTATCGTTAAGCAGCGACATGGCAAAATCCTTCGATGATACGCCTGCTGCAGGAACTTTTGTCCATACATAAAAAGTTGCATCTGATTTATAAACATTATAGCCGAGATGTTCAAGTCCTTCAACAAGAAGCTCTCTTCTCTTTCTGTATATTTTATTATTCTCTTTAATAACTTCAAGTTCATTATCTAAACCGTATGCGCCTGCCAGTTGAATTGCCTGAAACACGCCGGAATCGAGATTTGTCTTTACCGCTCCCAGTCCGCTTAAAACTTGCTTATTTCCGCAAACAAAACCTATTCTGAATCCTGTCATATTAAATGTCTTAGAAAGGGAATGAAACTCAATACCTACGTCTTTTGCTCCTTTGACGGATAAAAATGACTCAGGCTCGGCATCTCCCGTAAATACTTCAGAATATGCAAAATCATGCGCTACTATAAAACTATATTTTTTTGCAAGTTTGACTACTTCGTTAAAGAAAAACTTATCGGCTTTAGCAGAAGTAGGATTATTGGGATAATTTAAAAACATAATCTTAGCTTTCTTAAGCACGTCTTCAGGAATTATAGAAAAATCCGGCAGAAAATCATTTTCCTGTTTAAGAGGCATAACATAAGGAATACCGCCTGCAAAAATAGTTCCGGCATTATAAACCGGATAACCCGGGTCAGGAACAAGAACAATATCTCCGGGATTAACAAAAGCCAGAGGAAGATGTCCTATCCCTTCTTTTGAACCTATCAAAGAAAGAACCTCCGTCTGCGGATCCAAAGAAACGTTAAATCTTTTACTATACCAATTTGCGGCAGATTCTCTAAATTTTAAAAGACCTTCGTAGGAAGGATACTTTTGATTTATATCTATCTCGCTTTCTTCTTTCAATATATTTACAATAGGTTTTGGCGTGGGCAAATCAGGGTCGCCGATACCAAAACTGATAATATCAACCCCTTTGGCTTTAACTTCCTGCTTTAGCCTGTCAATCTCGGCAAAAAGATAAACGGGGAGCTTATTTAGTCTTTCAGAAAATTTAAATGAACTTTGGTCTGCAGCGTCTGTATGTTTCATTAGTATTATCTTCTCCTAATTAGTTAACAATTTAAAAAATATTGTTTTCTGAGGCATTTTTTATCCGATTGCCTATGCGTTTCGCTTTGATTCGTTTAATTTCATCCTACGAAGTTTTTTAGTGTGCCGATATTTTCTATTTCAATTTCAAATATGTCTTTGTGATTTAACGTCCCGATCCCTGCGGGAGTTCCGGTAGAAATAATGTCCCCGGGATAAAGCGTCATAATGCCTGAGATAAACTCAACTAATTCAAAAGGGCTGAATATGAGGTCCGAGGTATTAGAAGACTGCTTTAATTCAGCATTTAAATAGCCTTTAATCGCAAGATTAGAGGGATTGTCTATTTCTGTTTCTATATAAGGACCTACTGGAGCAAAAGTATCAAATCCCTTAGATCTGGTATATTGAATATCCTTAACTTGTAAATCGCGTGCCGTGACATCATTTAAGCAGGTATAACCGAATATAAAATCTTTAGCGTCTGATTTTTTAACATTTTTTGCAGTTTTACCGATAACTATCGCCAGCTCAGATTCATAATCAACCCTTTTTGAAACAGCCGGCATTACTATACTGCCGAGATGAGGTATAATACTGGATGACGGTTTAATAAAAAGAAGAGGCTCCTCCGGTAATTTTTTTTGCATTTCCTGCGCATGATTCTTATAATTTAAACCGACTGCGACAATTTTAGTAGGCTGAACAGGAGACAAATATTCAAGCTCGGTTAATTCATACTGTCTGCCGGTATAATCAATATCGCAAAAATCAAAGTCTTCTATAACGTTAACAAATGTTCCGTCAGGAGATAAAGTTCCGTAATATGATTTCATCTCCCCTTTTTTATGTCTAAATCTTCCAAATTTCATAATAAATCCTTATTGTAATAGTAATAGAAAAATACAAACATACATTTAGCTCTAAAGTAGAGTAAAAAAGTAATTTTATTTTATCACAATATACTGTCAAAATCTATATAATTTAAAGGCAATGCTTTTAAATACATAAAATTTTCCCGTTCATCAGTCGAAAAATACGGAATATCTCCGATTATCGGCACATCGGTAAATTCCCTCAGTATTTCTTTATTTGAGAATACACTTTCATCATTTTCATTTCTTGCATTATTTATAATAATGCCTGCAAGTTTAATATTGTTATTTTTAGCGTAATCAATACTCAGCAATGTATGATTCAGCATTCCGAGCCCTGCTCTGCTGACTATTATAACTTCCGCATCTATATATCTGGCAAGGTCTATCATAAAATGTCCTTTTTTAAGCGGCACAAGCATACCTCCGGCTCCCTCAACTATTAAAATATCGTAATTGTTCTGCAGATCGTAAAAACTATACAAAATATCTTTAATGCAAATCGATTTATTTTCAAATTTAGCTGCAGCGTGCGGAGATAAAGGGTGTTCAAAAGTAAACGGACAGATCTCTTCCAAGTTTTCCTTAATATCTGATTGTTTTTTAACAAAAGAACTGTCTATATATTCCTTTGAGCCGTCGCAATTTAATTTAACCCCTGTTTCTATAGGCTTTAAATACCCGGTTTTTTTGCCGTAATATTTTAAGCCATTAATTATTAAGGAGCTCACAAATGTTTTGCCGACATCTGTATCTGTTCCTGTTATAAAAAAAACACGCTTTTTTATTTCCAAAATAAATAGTCCTCTATTCGCTATTATCTATTCTCTATTTTAACTCTATAAAAAACACATCTGGCCGTCAATATAAATCAATATAAAATTGAGTGTGCTAAAACACTAATAGCTTACCGGTTTCAACAACTTATGCAGTTAATAAAGTTAGCAGAGTTATTTAACGATAATATTAATATAATTTTAAGCACTGTATTAATTATAAATAGCAAAACACAAAGCGCGGAAAAACGATGACGCAGTTAATATCAATCTAATTTTAGCACTGTCTTAATTGCTTTGTTGAATTCAACTGGGTCAAATTTAACAATATATAAATCGGCGCCGGAAGATTTGCCTTTAGATTCGTTTTCCGTTCCGCTGAGAGAAGTGTGCATTATAATGGGGATATCTTTGTACTTGCCATCAGCTTTCATAGTTTTGGTGAAAGTATAGCCGTCCATAACCGGCATCTCAACATCGCAGATTATAGCGTTAATATTGTATTTTCCTGAATAGACGACATCAAGCGCTTCTTTCCCGTTTTCCGCCATAATTGTTTTAAACCCTTCTTTCAAGAGAGCATTATTTACCATTTTTCTCGCGGTTGAAGAGTCGTCAATTATAAGAACATTTATATCACTTGCAATCTCCTTCTTTTCCGCATCGATTTCACTTATTTCTTTTTTATAAAATCCAAGTTCATCGACGATAGATTCAAAATCTAACAAAAGAAGCAAATCATCATTTTCTATTTTTATTATACCGGTAACTTTTGAATCTTCTTGAGAAACTGACGACAATTCAGTTTTATTGATATCAACCCACGACACACGTCTTATTCTTGTAGTTTCATGGACAATAAAACCGACTTTGACTTTATTAAATTCTGTAATAATAACTTTAAAATTTTTCTTTTTCAAATTTTCCGGTTCCGCTAATCCCATCCATTTTGGCAGATTAACCAAAGGAACTACAAAACCTCTCAGATTAAACATCCCTTCTATAAATTCATTACTATTGGGAACTTCAGAAATATCTTCCGGCATTTTAATTATTTCAATGACTTTGGCTACATTTATTCCGTATATTCCTTCATTTATTTCGTCCCCGTATTCCTCCAATGAAAGCTTTAAACTGCTTTCTCTGGAATAGCCGCTTTTATCTGATGCCGAACCTTGCTGTTCCAATGAGCCATCGTTGCGGGAAGGGTCGGATAAATCGGACAAACCTGCTTTTGATTTATTGCTTATAATTTTGTCAAATACCGCATTAGGCTGCTCATTAATACTAAAAAGCCTGAAATCAACAAGCTCCATCTTGTTCTGTCCGACTTCCAATATATTTTGTCCTGCATTCACGGGCGTTTCTTTGGGAATATTAATACCCATATTTCTGTCCTCGTTTATTTTATAGTTTATTTTATATTTAGCTTATTTATAGTTAGTTCAGGTTATATTTGGTTTATTTTATAGTTTTATTATTTTTATAGGTTCTATGGTTATATTGTCATATTTTCACAGGTTTTATAATTTATAATTGTATTATTACAGCTATCAATACCGTAATTTACTGCTTAGCAGCACAATTTATATATTACTTTATTCAACTGTTTTTTTCAATATAAGAATATTAAAAAAACTAATATTTCGTCTTAATAACTTAATACCGCAATAACTTAATAGCTCACTAAATAGCCCGATAGCTCAATGACCTAAATAACTTAATACAGTAACCGCAATCTTTATACTATATCATAACCTCATTAATAAACAATAAGTTATAATATTTAAAAACTAATCGTCAACCCATGGATTCTCGGAAACTTCAATATTTTCATTATTTGCATCTACGGAAATAATTCTATTTCTGCCTCTGTTTTTAGCATCATATAAAAGTTCGTCAACTTTTTTTAAAAAATCTTTTGCTTTATCTTCAAATTCTTTTGAATAAGATATTACTCCCATGCTTATAGTAATTTTTCCGGTATCTTTTATATTAATTTTAGAAATTAAAGTTTTTATTTTTCTTGCAACATCCAAACAGTTTGACAACTCAGTTTGTGGTAAAACAATCATAAACTCTTCGCCGCCATATCTCGCAGCTATATCGGATTTGCGGATATTATTTTTTAAAATTTTTGCCACTTCTTTTAAAACTGCATCACCCTTATCATGACCATAAGTATCATTAATTTTCTTAAAATGGTCAATATCGCACATAATTAACGAAAATATCGTACTGTATCTTGAAGCCTGGTCAAATATATTTTCATAAAAGCTGTCGAAATACCGCCTATTATATAAACCGGTCAAACTGTCGGTCATAGCTATGTCTTCGGAATTTTTTTCGAAAAATATTTTTTTATACCTGGTAATAATCCAGACGATGGTTATTGCCGATATAAATAAGATAAATTCTAAAATAAAACTTATATAAATAAAATTCTTAGCGCTGATAAAAATAGATTTATTAATTTCTCTTAATACGCTAAAATCATTATAAATCAAAAAATTAGAACTTATAAATAATACAACCAATACTAAGCAAATCTCTATTATAATTGATAAAGTCAGTATATAAAATATTTTTCTTTCTTTATCCATAATAATATTTAACCATAAATAATAAAAAATAATAAATATTGTCTAATGATTAGCTGCCGTTATTTTTAAAATTAATTTAGCATTAAATACTAATATTGTCAATTAAATAGCAATATTTTAATTTTAGACGCTTAATTGGAAACATACACCTATTTATTTATTTAATTTATTTAAACATAAAATCGTTCATTTGACAGAAACAGACGCCATAATTTAATTTATTTAATTGATGATTTAATTTGCTTGAAAAAATAAAATATCGATGTTAATATATAAATATATATATCTGTATATATTAATATACTGCAAGTAAGCAAAAAATAATTTATTTAATTTAAGGAGAATTTGACATGACTGAGAGTATCGGCATTAAAAAAACAATTAATTTAGATTTCGGCAGCGCAATTTTAAAGGTCAAAGAAGCATTTAAGGCAAACGGTTTCGGCGCTATAACCGAGATAGATATTAAGAAAACTTTAAAAGAAAAAATAAATGCTGATTTCAAAAAATATACTATACTGGGGATGTGCAATCCTAAAACAGCTATGGATGTACTTGATATGAGCGATGAAACAGGGCTTTTGCTTCCTTGTAATGTCTGCATATATGAAGATAAAGAAGGCAATATTATAGTCAATGCCGTTAACCCTGCCGCATTGCTCAGTTTAGCCGCCGATACCGATGGCAATTTGAAAAGAATATCTTTAGAAATAAAGAAAATTATTGAAAAAGCAGTTGCCGATATTTAAATTTTCTAAACAGGCTGCGTGAATAAAAAAATAATTAGCCTATATATGCTATTATATATGCATACAACTATTATATAGATATATATATCTATTATATATGCCTATATATATCTAAGCGTATCTATGCAGCCTGTTCATCATTTTAATTAACTTAATTGTATTAACTGATTTGCAATAGTATTATTATATTATATTTTATGGCAATATTTGTATCATACAGGTAATGCCAATTACATATTTCAAATACGCCTCTGTATATTACGTATATATATTATGTATATATGTATATAATCTATGTATATACGCTATGTATAGATATTACGCTTACCGGCGTTTATAATTTTACTTTATTTGTCCTTATGCAATATTCAATTCAGCCCGCCGCTATTTAGTTATTTGTATACCTGCTGTATATAGTTTTAATTTCGTTTTTTATGTTCACAAATGCTGAAACAACGTCAGGGTCGAAATGTTTTCCTGAGCTTTCAACTATTGTATTGCAAGATTCTTCAAAACTAAATGCTTTCTTATAAGGTCTTTCGCTGGTAAGAGCGTCAAACACATCTGCAACGGATGTAATCCTTGCGCAAAGAGGTATTTTAACGCCGGCAAGACTTTCGGGATAGCCGGAACCGTCCCACTTTTCCTGATGATATTTTGCTATAAACTTGCCTACCTCGAAAAAGCCTCTTTTCCGTTTGGTAGTTTTATTTATATTATCTAATATTTCGTATCCTATTACCGTATGTTTTTTCATAATTTCAAATTCATCAGGCGTTAATTTGCCTTTTTTTAAAAGAATATTGTCCGGAATTGAGATTTTTCCTATGTCATGAAGAGATGACTGATTGTAAATGTCTGCTATATATTTTCCGTCTATGGAAAACTTTTTATTTTTAGAAAGTTCTTTTGCTATTACCTTAGAATAAGCGGATACCCGAAAAATATGGTTCATTGTTCCTTCGTCTTTTTCTTCGACTATTTTTGCAAATCCTAATATTATTCCTTTAATCAGCGTGCTTACAAGCAATGTTTTTTCATAGGACGTTATAATAAACCTGCTTAGATATCTGAGCTTTTCAATATCTTTAGCATTAAATGCATTTTTGTCAAATGAATTTAAAAACAAAAAGCCCTGCAGTTCGTCATTGTTATATATAGGAAACGTCAAACTTGAGCGCATCCCTTCTTTGTAAATTAATTCGGTTGATTTAGAGGCTGGATGCAATTCTAAAATCTTTTCAATATCATTTATAATTCTTATATCGTTTTTTTTAAGATTTTTAAGAGAAACTTCTAATAACGGTTGACTGAAACCGGCTTCTAACATAATATCTTTCGCGTCGGAAAATGCAACATCGGCAACGACGTTGTTATCTTCTACATTTGCAAACGCCAGTCTGTTAATTTTAATAAAACCTTTTAAAGAATTAAACATCGATTCGGTTAAATCTTCTATTGTGATGGCAGATGTCAAAAAGACTGTTTCTAAATCTTTCAGTTTGTCCTCTAATATTTTACTGTCGGTTACATCGCTGAAATTGGCAAACCTGACAAATTTGCCTTTATAGTGTGCTGTAGCAGCCTGAAAATTAAGCCATACATTCGTTCCGTCTTTTTTTAAACATTTAATTATATAAGATACAGGTTTTAATTTATATTTATTCTGTTTCAGTCCTTCAGTTATGGTTCTTTTTATCTGAGTATGATAAGAACCGTCGGCAATATCAAATACGCTGATTTTCTGCAGTTCGCCTTCAGAATATCCAAGTATTTCATCTGCCTTGGAATTTGAAAACAAAATTCCCTGAGCATTGTAAAGTATGATACCGGAAGTCAAATTTTGCGATATAGTATTAAAAAGTTCCTCCTGCTCTTTCAGTTTTGTCCTATCGTTTACTAAAAAATACAGAAATGTTAAAATTATAAGTATAAACAATACGTTGATAGCTATAAAAACGACCGCAGTCCGATATTCTGCGGTATTTGTTTCTTTTACGGCTTTTTTAATAGCTTTTTTAGCCAGTGGCTGAAAATACGGCGTATATTTGTCTAAATTTAGAACTAAATAACCGACAAACATTTTTCTTGATATTTTTTTGTAGTTATCGGCATATGTCAATACAATCGGTTCTGCTATATTATTCCAATACATATTTATTTTGTCCGATAACGGTTGAAAAGATTTTTGCATAGATTTATCGTTATATACCGCTTTATTTAAAATATTTATATTTTGATTTAACAAACGGGTAAGAAGTTTAATCTTTGCCACACTTTTTCCTATAACCGCATTATCGTCTTTTCGATTATTTAGTTTCTGGTAGAGTGAAATTTTTAGAAACAGTCTGTCCAATTTTCTAAAATCGAATATTACAGTATCGGCAGCTGCGTACACCTTAGCATTATAATGCAGCATATTTTCGGCAGGCTTGACAAAAAACAGAAAGAATAGTATTAAAAAAATAATATACATAATTATCAGAAAAACGCCCGTCAAGAAAAATTTTGATTTTAAAACAGAACCGGTTTTCATAATGTAATTATGTATTGTGTGTTATTGTAATATGTCTTTGACATACTCTCCAGCACCTAAAGGCGGAGATGTTACGGCTCCAGCGGCAAATGCGGAACGCATCATTAATCGTGGCAATCATGGCAATCACGTACTGCTGCGTCTTAAATTTTTAAAAAATGGAAGCCTATCCCTTAAATTAAATATTGCAATTATACTTATTTTTATATTTTTCTATAATATATCAAATTATTACGATAATGTATAGCTAATAATAGATTTTATTTGAATTATAAATTTAAAATAAGTTAGAATTGAAAAAATAATAAAAAAATGGTATAATTATTGCTATGGAAAAGAAACAATTTAATATTCTTATTAAAGAAAAATTTAAAAATATAAACCTGATTGCGGTTTCAAACAGAGAGCCTGTTGTCCATGAGTATTCAGGTAAAAAAATCGTTTCTAACCGTTCCGTAGGCGGTCTAACCATCGCTTTAGAACCTATAATGCGAAACCTTAACGGAACATGGATAGCCTATGGAGGCGGAAGCGCCGATAAAGCGGTTATAGATAAAAACAATAAAATTAAACTGCCTCCCGGTGAAGAATCGTATTCGCTTAAAAGGTTATCTTTAAGCAAAGAAGAAATAAACGGATATTATTACGGGTACGCAAACTCTGTTTTATGGCCGCTTAGCCACATAGTTTACAAACAGCCTGAATTTAATTCAAAAAATTTTGAAATTTATAAAAATGTAAACAAAAAATTTGCCGATTCTGTTATAGAAGAAATAAAGGCTATTGCAGCGAACAGCGGCACTCTGCCGGATGAAGCCGACAATATTATCTGGCTGCAGGACTATCACCTGTCCTTAGCCGCAAAATATATAAAAGAATATGATGAGTCGTTAAAAATTGCTATATTCTGGCATATTCCATGGCCGAATCCCGAAGTTTTTTCAATATGTCCGGAAAAAAAAGAAATTTTAGAAGGATTATTATCAAATGATTTGATAGGTTTCCATATTTTATACCACTGCCAGAATTTTCTTAAAGCCTGCGAATGGGAACTTGAGGCTCAGGTTAACTGGGCTGATTACTCCGTTACGTACAAAGGGCATAAAACTATTATCAATCCTTTTCCGATAAGCATAGACGCTAGGTCTATATATGATTTTTCAACAAATATCGACATAAACTCGGAAGAATTTAATGAATTAAAAGAGGTTATAGAACCGCCTTATCAATTTTTGGCTCTTTCTGTAGATAGGATTGATTATACTAAAGGCATAAAAGAAAAATTGTTGGCTATCGACCTGTTTTTAGAAAAATATCCTGAATTTATAGGCAAATTTGTTTTTTTACAGCTTGGCGTTCCTTCCAGAATGCATATAACGGCATATAAAGAATATTACGATGAAATAAACAGCCTGACTGAACAGATAAACTGGAAGTACAAAAATGACGACTGGCAGCCGATTGTTTTATTTCTGAAGCAATTGGATTTAAAATCATATATTTATTTTTATAAAATTGCTGCCATTGTGATTGTGAGTCCGCTGCATGACGGCATGAATCTTGTTGCAAAAGAATTTATAATGTCTGACACAGATTACAGCGGAATGCTGGTATTATCAAAATTCACCGGGTCTGCAAAAGAACTTTCCGATGCCGTTTTAATCAATCCCTACAATATTGAATGTTTTGCAGATTCAATCAAACAGGCTATAGAATTAAATCCGGAAGAAAAAAAACAAAGAATTACCAAAATGCAGAATATTATACTTGATAACGATATATTCGACTGGGCATATAACTTTCTTTCCAAACTTAAAACTATATGAATGCAGATAAGAACTCGGACGAAAATAATAAAAAAAAGCATAATAAGTATAAAAAAATATCATACTATCTCGCAGGTATTATAGCGACATTATTATTCTTATCGGGACTTTTATACGCAATACCTATATACTCGAAAAATCTTCCAAAACATTCCTATTCAATAATAGAAGCTGTTTTGCTGCTCATTTTCGGCATTTTAATAATAAAACTCGTTCAAGAACTGTTTGTTAAAATTATTCACAATTATATATCGGAAGACAGATTGGGTTTTTTAAAATTTATACTAAATTTTACAGCGTATTTTACACTTTTTCTGTTAATTTTTTCTTCATTAGGCATAGATATTTCAAATATTCTCCTCGGGGCTACATTTTTAGGCGTTATATTCGGCATAGCGTCTCAGACCGTTCTTTCAAATTTATTATCAGGATTTACTATATTATTTGCAAAACCGTTCAAAATAGGCGACAGGATTACCATCGTAACTTGGCAATACGGTCTTCTAATGTCCACATACCAGCATGAGGCGGTTAAGCCCGGTTATACCGGCGTCATTAAAGATATAAATATTTTATTTACAACAATTAAGGAAGATAACGGTTTTACAATGAAAGCGCCGAATAATATTTTAATGCAGGCTCTGGTAACAAATTATGCAAATACCAATAAACGCTCGGTAAGAGTCAGATTTGAACTCGACAAGGTAATAGATTTCGAAAGTTTCAAAAAAGACCTTAATATTTATTTGTTGACTAAGAAAGATATTATAGAACAGAATCCTCTTCCGATAATAAGGATTATAGATTTATCACTGACAAGCTATTTTGTTGCCGTTGAAGTTTTTACCCCTTCTATTTTTGAAGACCCTGTAAGAGATATTGTGCTGTCGTACGTTCTTAAAAGACAATCGGAGATATTAAGTAAACCTTTGTTAAAATAACTCAAATGTTAAAATAAATCAGTAAATCAGACAGGCGGATTAAAATTTTGCGCTGCGTTTGGAAATATTAATAAGCTCTTGTTAAAATAAATCAGGCGGATTGATTAAGATTCTGCGCTTCATATGAGTATGGGATTACAGCCAATTTTTCATTAAATTTATTCCGTGAGAACTCAAATAATAATAAATCAATGTATAAAGAATGGTGCTGGTTATCAGAGGCACATAAAAAAACACAATATCGTTTCGCCTGTTTTCTACTAATCCCAGAACTAAAGAAACGAACAGGGTACCGACAAAAAATTGTCCGGCAAAAAAACCGATATAAGCGCCGTTTTTTACCCATTTGCTATTAACTTTATTTAATTTCTTCTTAAAAAAATTAAATTTTCTCAGATACTGCGCAAAATAAAATATCAGCGTACATATAAGAATTTCAGAAATTATTACAAGTAAGATAGAAATAAAAGGATTCAGTTTTGCAACAGTTATATAGGCTACCGCTAAAAATTTACCCCCAAAAAAAGGATTAATATTTATAAGAACTAAAATCAGGTAATCTAACATAGTATATACATTTGGATTATTTTAAAGCTTTTACTTTTAATTTTAAAGAATCTTTATCTATGAGGGACGAGGAGTTTGGAGCTTCCGTTACAACAACTTTGCTGCCTTTTGCAATCGGCTCATCGGCGTAGGCTTCCCACGTTTCACCGTTTAAATCTATCTGTCCAAATCCGTTTGCAGGTATATCCTCCACCACATCGGCGGTAGAATTTATTATGTTATCGACAGGCGATTTTCTGCCTGTTTTTTGAGCTTTATATCCAAGTACAAAAAATATAACTATAAATATTACAATTGCTATGTATGTGGGCATTACTATATGCATAAAAAGTGTTGGTGTTTTTGCAGAATACATAAAAATAATGATCGTTCCGACTACAAACAAAACCGCGCTGACAGAAGTTAAAACTCCGTAAGAAAATACAAAAAAATCGCTGACAATCAAAGCAAATGCAACGAATACTAATATATAAGCAACTGTTATCATCATAATATTTATATTATACACCAAAAAATTACAATATAATACATATTTATATCATACGTATTATATTATGTTGCTTTAATTTATTTAAAAAAAGTCAGACTTTTATTAATGCGGAAGTTCAATTTTAAAAAAGGCTGTCTTAAAATGTTGGTTAATTATAAACATTATTCACTGCCTGACCTGATATAATATAAATATAGGTGATAAAAAGATGACCATATAATATGTATATATACACAAATTTCATATATATCTAAACCTAAAAACAAAGAACAATTATTCTTTCCATATAAACAGATTAATATATGGTTAATAAAAGGTGATATAAAAATGATTTATATACAGGGAAACATTGATATTTGCCAATCTCTGAAATATTTAATAATAGCACGGGTTCAAGAAATTTTAGATGTTGTTAATAATGATGCGATAGATTATAACACGGCTGAAAGCTTTCATGAGCTGCGAAAGCAGGTTCGCGCATTGCGTGCCTTATTAATTTTTATTAAACCTTTAGACCATGAACATCGCCTTAATGAGGATAGAAAAAAATTACGGGACTGGTTCATAGCAAGTAATATCCGCCGCGATTTAGACACTCTTAACGATTATTGGAAAATATTGCAAGAACGGCAATCGTCATCTTTCAGCGATGTCTCCCTTTTAGGTAAATATTTACATGACCGCAGCCTTTTAACAATAGCCGCTGCGCCTTCTAATCAATTAGTTATGCCGCTTTTAAATATAAAGGAGGTTATGGAGCAGGACAATAAATGGTGCGCGGAAAAAAAATCTCTTACAAATTTTGTTAAAAAACGGTTGCGCAGTTGGGATAGAACGATAAAAAATAAAGGAGATTCCTTTGAGCTAATGGATAAACAAGAGTTGCATATCTTGCGTATCAAGTGTAAAAATCTTCGTTATACTGCAGAAGCATTTTTGCCGCTATGGCCAGGAAAAGATAAAGATAACGCATTAATAATTGAAACGTTAAGGAATCTTCAAGACCTTCTCGGGCAGATTCATGACATAGATAATACTCCGGTGATTATATCTGATGCTTTAAGCGATCAAAATCCTCATATAGCTTTTGAAATTGGATTTCTCCGCGGTTGGCAAACAGCCTCGCGCATAAAAAGTATACACCTGTTAAAAAAGAAATGGAAACAATACCTTAAAGCTAAGCGGCCTTGGCGTAATGCTAATTAGCTATTTTTATTAACATATTAAATTATCGTTATATACAGCTCCGATTTTATTTTTTAATTCTCCTTCCGCAAGATTAATGGAAAAATCTATTTTATATTTACCAAAATCGTCTAAGAACCAAAAACTATTTTAATAATTTCATCTGGATCTCTTATAATTTTATCGACAAACCACATAACCGCATCTTTAAAAAGTTTAGTGTTTTCCCCTTGAATTTATATCAAACTAGTCCTGATTTTTTTACTTCTTCAAGATACATTAAAGCATTGGTATTTATTTCAAGAATATCGGAAATTGAGGCATTAGGGTTAATTCTTTTAAGAACGGCGCCCGCCAAAATATAATTGCCGCTGTTATACTCATCCATAAATTCGGCTAATTCTCCCAGTTTGCCTTTATGATCTACTAATGCTTCATGAATGATGGGAGCGATAGTTATTTTATTTAATAATTCTTTAAGAGATATTCCCAGAGCAACATTAACCAAGGAAAGCATTCCCGCCAGAAAAGCTTTATCGGAAAGACTTTTATTTATATATTTTTTGCATATATCTTCCATCATTCTTCCTTTTATTATAGCGCTTTCCAATAAAGGATCAGATCTGAAATCGCTTTTTTTGGAGGCAAGAATAATAGTGAGCATCCATCTTGAAACATTATCGTATCCTAATAGCGCTATAGCCTGTTTTACCGAGGATATTTTTGCTATAAATTCGTAAGCTACTGAATTTATAAGTATAAGCAGGCGATAGACCAAGTCCGGGGTCATTTTAAAAAGCGATTCAATTTCCTCTATGTCTTCATTGGACTGAAAGGAATTAAATATATTGAGCAGTATTGTATAATCAGGGTCTAATGTAACGGAAGAAATTATGGCAGGCTTTTGAAAAAAATACCCTTGAAAAAAATCGAAACCGAGGCTTTTATAAAATTGAAAATCTTCATCCGTTTCTACTTTCTCTGCCAAGAATTTTACTCCGTAATTTTTCAGAAGCAAAAGCATTTCCTTTATTTCAGTTCTCGAATATTGTTTAACATCGAGTTTAACATAATCCGACAAAGGCAGAAGCGGCTCCCATTCCTCCATATAAACGAAGTCGTCTAAAGCAATGCCGAACCCTCTTTTTTTAAATTCATTTACGATAGAAACGGCATTGTCATCAATTTTGCTTGTTTCAAGTATTTCAAGCACAATCTTATCTTTAGGCAAAAGCTCCATCATGCCTTTTTCTAAAATGTCCGGGGTTACGTTTATAAATGCCGGTTTTTCGCCCATTAGAGCTTTAAGACCCATATCATATATATTCTCAAGCACATTTGCGGTAGCGCTTAAATTATCAGATACCGATACGCCGGAATAGTTTTCTTCGGCTGTACTTCTGAACAGTATTTCATATCCGAATATGCTTTTGTCGCCGCCAATTATTGGCTGTCTTCCGATGAAGATTGGTTTGTTCATGTTCTCTCCGCTGTGCATTCTTTTTAGACTGCGCTAATTTAAAACTCGATAATATGAAAAAGCAATATTATTTTTTACCGCTTTTCTCTGTATTGACCATGTTAACTGCATCTTTTAATTCCTGAGCTCCGCTGAACTTTCGTTTCTTTGAAATATTAAAATGAGGCAACGGTTTATAGCCGCCTATGGCGGCTCATAAGCATTAAATCTTTTTTAAAAGATTTTGCTTTGCGCCGTCTTAAATCTTCTTTAACATATTTTTCTATTACTTTTTGAATATCCATGGCAATTTTTTATTTTTCTTAAGTTGATTTTTAAATTTGTCCCAACTGTTTAAATTATTTTCTTGCAGCCAAAACCAGAACATAATCCCTATTGCAATACCTGTTATAATAGCTGCAACTACTTCCTGAGGAGTAGGATGATTCATAGCATAAACAAATTTATTTGCAATATTAAATACTTGAGTAAACATAATTAAAAAACTCCGTTAAATTATTTATTTTATTAACCGGCTCAGGCAATGTATTATCTTTATAACCTCTATTAAGCCAATATGCCTTGCAGTCGGGGCAATTTAGTTCTATATGATGAATTACGGCGTTGTAATCGTCTATGTAATATTTTATTCCAAGTTCCGAAATAATTCTATGCTTTTCTTGAACGCTTGCGTAATATACGGGAATATCTTTATTAAATATGTTATATAAATTAGCTTTTCTTAAATGCAATATTTCTTTAGGAAAAGACGTTATAAAGCATTTGATATTGCTGATGTAATGCTTTAAGTTTAAAACTTCGTCGAAAATATCCATATCGGAATAGTCTATATTCAAATTAATTAAAGATAGCTGCTCAAGCGTTATTTCATATCTTTCAGTTATATTGTATATTTTGGGATGCTTGATTGAGATATCAAGACTAAGCTCGGCGGCTTTTTTTTGAAAAGTCTTTTCATAATCGAATATCACTCCGTCAAGATCTAATGCGGTTGAGCTTCGCTGAGTTAGCCCCGCTGAAACTTCGTTTTCGTTTCCGGATAACATTAATTATGCCTCTGTTTGTTTTGTTATTTGAATATCTTTTTTGAAATATCCCCTTATATCTAATATTAAAAGTATCGCATTCAGAATTAAAAGACTCCATACGTTATCGATATAAGCAATAGCTATCCACAAAATACAGCTCAATATAGATACTAGAAATCCTATTTTATATTTATGCGATGAAAAAAACCATACGGCTAACAAGGTAGCCAATAAGCCGGAATAGTTTAATATTTGAAATAATATTTTATGCAGCATAATTTTATAACCCGTTATTCGCTTTATCTGCCGCTTCCGCCATATTTTTATTGCTGTATTTAAGATAAATAAGCGTATTGCCAATATTAGCGTATCATAAAAAGTTTTAATAGCATCCATTATATTCATTCCGCTATCTAACAAATGAATTGCTATAACATTAATATTTATATTATATTACAGAACCGAATAAATTATAACCGAAAAGTATCTTAAGCTATTCCAAATGGATAAATTTTACGACCATCTGCTTGAATTTAAAGAAACAAAAGAGATTATGCTTGAAAAGCCTCGACTCATTGAACACTTAAGAAAAGTGTATACATCGTATTTTAAAAGAGCTTTTTTTACCTGACAAATAAAAGAATTTATAAACCGGCGTATTCGGTGGAAGAAAGTATAAGTATCATGAAAAATGAAATGGCCATAGGGAAATATTTTGACCATGCGGTGTTTGACGCGTTCACAAAAGGATTCGACGATATTATGACTATTAAAAATCATTATAAAAGTTAAAAGCGTTAATTTTATTCTTTTGAGCTGTTGTATATTATATACCGGCATAATAACGATATAAAACATTAAAAATAAGATTTTTCTTGCATAATTTTTTTAAATAAATAATAATGTATGATATTAAATAATAATATGCATGATATTATTAAATTTAATAAAATTAAATAAACAGAAATGAAGCAAAACTGCCATGATAAAATATAATATTAATATCACCCCCCCCCCCACCGCCCCACCCCCGTCTGACGAAAAAGTAAACA
>JAJYQS010000043.1 GCA_021794475.1 bacterium
TTTACATCATCGTTATAAAAATTATAACCTATTTAAAATCCAATGTCAATGCCAATATATAAATTATTCAGCAGAAATTATTTTTTTTATAAATTAATTTTAATCAAATTTTTAAAACATTATTCTTTAAAACTTTTTAAAAAATCAGGTATAGAGTCTTCTACTCCAAATGCCATTATGTGTAATCCGTTTACTCTATTTTTTAAACCTTTTGCAATTCTTGCAGATATTTCAATGCCGGTTTTCAAAGGGTTGCTTGAATTTTCTAATTCGTCAATAATCGATTGCGGTATATATATTCCTGGAATATTCTTATTCATAAATCTTGCCACTTTTGCAGATTTTAATATAAATATGCCTGCTATAATTTTTATATCGTTATAATTCTTATAATAATCATAAAATTTCTCAAAATTTTCAACGGAAAAAACAGCCTGCGTCTGAAAAAAATTGCAGCCTGCCTTTATTTTCTTTTCAAACTTCATAAGCTGCGGCTCTAAAGGGTTTGATTCAGGATTAACGGCTGCCCCGATATAAAAATCAGTTTTGCCGTTTAAAATATTCCCGTTCATATCATGTCCGCTGTTCAGCCCTTTAATGATTTCTATTAAATTAACAGAATCTATATCATAAACAGGTTTTGCATGTTTATGGTCTCCAAAAGTTATATAGTCCCCAGTCAGCGTAAGAACATTATTTATTCCAAGCGCCGAAGCACCTAGAAGGTCCGACTCAAGAGCCATCCTGTTCCTATCTCTGCACGTTTGCTGAAAAATAGGCTCTCCTCCGATACTTTTAATATATATCGAAGCGGCTAAAGACGACATTTTCATATTAGCCCCCTGATTATCCGTGACATTAAAAGCCGTTATTTGAGCTTCTAAAGACTTCAGAATAATTTTAATCTTGGACAAATCAGTACCTCTTTCAGGAGAAACTTCGGATGTATATACAAAATCGTTATTTTCTAACTTATTCTTAAATATATTTTCAGACATATTATTTTTAGTTATGTTTTATTTATATTTATATAGTTGCGTATTCGTAAGAACCGAGTATTTTAACAAAAATAGTGTATTCCTTAATATTTTCAATTGCTTTTTTTATACTTTCTTCAGATTCATGACAATCGACATCTATAAAAAATAAATAATCCCAGTTCGTTCTTTTTGAGGGTCTGGAAATTATTTTTGTAATATTAATTTCATTGTCGTAGAAAGGTTTTAATATCTTATATAGAGCTCCCACTGAATTTTTTATGGAAAACAATATGGAAGTTTTATCATTATTTGTTTTAACAGTCCTTTCTCCCTTAGATATTATCAAAAACCTTGTATAATTATTGGTAAAATCTTCAATGTGGGAAAAAAGCGCATTAAGACCGAATATGCGTCCTGCCGCCTCTGAAGCTATCGCTGCCGTATTGGTTTCATTTACAGCTATTTTACAGGCATCCGCGGTTGAAAATGAGTCTATTAATTCCGCATTTTTAAAATTTTCTTCAAGAAAATTTCTGCATTGAGCTAACGCTTGCGGATGCGAGTATATTTTTTTAATTTTTTCTTTGTCCGTTTCTTTAGAATACAGAAAATGGCTGATAGGAATCAGCTCCTCTCCTATTATGGTCACATTAGAATTCACAAACATATCCAGAGTCGCGTTAACCATTCCTTCCGTCGTATTTTCAACCGGTACGACTCCGTATTCTGATAATCCTTTAACAACATTATCAAATACATTTCCGATTGTTTTGACAGGAATGAGTGTTCTTGACTGTCCAAAACGTTTAATAGCTGCAAGATGGGTAAATGTGCCTTCAGGTCCGAAATAGCTTATCTTGATGCTCGCTTCTATAGATATGCATGCCGACATTATTTCTCTGAAAATATTTACGATATGTTCGTTTTTCAACGGTCCTTTATTTAACAATCTGGCATGTTCATATACTTCGTTTTCTCTGGATGGATTATAGTAGGTCTTATTGTGTATTGATTTTATTTCTCCGATTTTAACGGCTATTTCTCCGCGCTTATTAAGGATATTGACTATATCCCTGTCTATTTCGTCTATTTGATTTCTTAAATTGTCAAGTTCTTTCATAATTTAGTTTAAAATTTATCATGCTATAAAACAGTGAAATAAAGAATAGTCCTATTAATATATATATAATCCGTTTTTATTTTTTCCTTCAAAACAACAATAAAATTAAAACAAAAATTAAAACAAAAACAAATTTATGCTATAATATTTTACATTAAATTATATTAAAAAGCAAAATTTTTATACCGATAAATTTGATTAATTATTGGGAGCATAGTCAATAAATTTCATAAAAATACGCCCCAATATAAAAGCCAGCATTAAAAAAACGGCAAGCGATAAAAATATCAATTTTATTGAGTATGCCTCTCCTACATAAGCAAGAAAGAACGGACCTATGATACCTCCTATATCAAAATTGGACTGATATATAGTATTGGCGGCCACAATCTGTTTTACCTCAACAACTTCAGAAATTCGCATGGTTCCGATTGGAAAAATTAAAGCATGGGGTATACCGAGCAAAACAAGCGCCAGTGCATAAAAAATAATATTATTCGACAGAAACATAGCCGCGAAGGATAACGAAGATAATAAAATTGAAATATTCATTATATTCATTTTTTGTTTTATTTTACCCTTTTTAGTAAGAAATAAAAGAGCAATGCGCGTTAGCAGCGAAGATATGAAAAATATTGCGAATAACAAAGTTATTAAAAAATAGGGCGCATTAAAATTATTTCGTGCGTAAACACCTCCAAATGCTACTATAGAAGCAAAACATATACTGAAAACAGTATTATAAAAAATCACCTCAAGAAATTTTTTATTTTTAAAAAGTCTAAAAATTAACTTATCCTTATTATTCGTATTATTTTGTTTAGATTCGCTATGAATTATATTTTTGTCCTGACACATTTTTTCTTTAATTTTATTTTTTGCAGTCTTGTTAATTTTTATTGCAAAAAAAACACCTGCAGCGGCAAATACAAATAAAAGCAAATAAATATATCTTATATTTAAAACAGCAAGTAAAAGCGTGCCGAGAATAGGTCCTATTACAAGGGCAAGGCTTAACATTAAGGAGTATATGGTTAAATTTTTTTCTATATCTTTTTTATCGGAAACAAAATTAACCAATGAAAGCAGAAAAGGCATTATTATGGCAGTAGCAAATCCTGAAATAACAACAAATAGTAAAAATTCTATAAGTGAATCGGAAAAAAAATACCCCAGCATTGTCATAGAAAATAAAATCATTCCGACAATTATAAATTTTGTTATATGGATTGGCTTTACTCTAATACTTACGATATAGCGGACTGAGAGAGTGCTTGCGGCATAAACGGCTGTGGCTATTCCGACATAGACAAGATTCGTATGCAATATATACTTCACAAAGAGCGGATTGATGGATTGCACCATCATAGTATTTGCTCTTTGAAAAAGTATAACTATAAATACAAAAAATATAGCGGGCATTCTTATATTATTCTTTAATATAAGAAATAATCATCGCCGTTAGTTCATCTTTGAATTCCGTAGCAAAAATATTTTGACCGTGAGTGCCGCCTTTAAACAGATGCAAAGATTTTTTAGACTTCGTGCCGGCATACATATTTTTAATTCCTTCGGCAAATTTTTCGTCTTCGGAACCCAGATAATGCACCGGAATATCTATAAAATTAACGCCCTCCACAAATGTAGAGGAAAGCGCTATAACGGATTTTATCTCTTCCGGTTTATACAATTTAGCTGCGTTTAACACCGCATTGCCGCCCATGCTTGCGCCAAGCAATGTTATATTTTTAACAAAATCCTGAGTTTTCATAAAATTTATTGCGCCTATAACATCTTCTCCTAACCCGGATAAACCGCTGCTGCCGGCTTTTGATAATCCATAGCCTCTAAAGTCGAACGCCAATGATGTAATTTTATTTTTCAAAAGGATTTCGCTAAGGTCATAGAAACTTTCTTTATTAAAAACTTTACCGTGAGCCAATATGACTGAATCAGGGTATGTGCCGAATAATGACCCGTATATTTCCCCGCCGTCGGCGGCTTCAAACTGAATTTCTTTAAAATCCATATTTATACTCCTTTTGCAATAAGTTATTTGCCGGTTAGTTTATTGGTTATATGTCCGATAGCTTTAGCCCGTAAAATAATATATCACAAATAAATTACCGGTATATATTAGTGGAAAGTTTAATCCGTATAGCAAGCAGCTGACTGCAAGCTCAGAATAACACATTAAACCGTTTGCTTTTGCTGCGTTTGTAATTTCATCATATTTATTGACTCAATTGCAAACTTATAGAATAGTTTATCACAGACCGCAGTTTTTTTCAACAAAAGCTGCAATATTTTTTATTTATTTTATTGCTTTCATATTATATCATTACAAAATAAATAATATCACTGCATTAATTTATTATTTAAAAATTGGATTTTTATTGGCTAAAACTTCGTTAACTCTTCCTGTCTTAGTGTTTTTTGGCGATTTTGAGCCATATTTATTGCCTTTTTTCTTAATTTCTTTCATGGCGTCAATAAAACTATCCATAGTTTTTATTGATTCTGTTTCTGTAGGTTCAATCATGATCGCACCGTGAATATTTTTAGGAAAATATATTGTAGGAGGATGAAAACCGTAATCTATAATGGATTTTGCAAAATCTAAAGTGGAAATTCCTTCCGATTGGAAAACATTATCGTTCAGCACGCACTCATGCATGCATAATTCTTCCGGAAAAGGGTCGCTTTCAATAAAAGTATCTTTAAGTTTCTTTTTCATATAATTTGCGTTTAAAATTGCTATCTCACTAATTTTAGATATATTTTGTCTTCCAAGAGACAACAGATAAGAATATGCTCTTAAAATTACGGCAAAATTTCCGTAAAACGAAGAAATCCTGCCGATTGAATATTCTCTTTTATTTTTTAATTCGTAATAATAACCCTGTTCGTCATTTGCCGCCTGTTTCTTGTTTGCCGCCTGTCTGTCGGCGCTGATATATGGAACAGGCAAAAACTCTTTCAAAAAATCTTTAACCCCGACGGGTCCGCTTCCGGGACCTCCTCCGCCATGCGGTGTAGAAAATGTTTTATGCAGATTCAAATGCAGTATGTCCACGCCAAAATCTGAAACTCTGCAATTACCTATGAAAGCATTAAAATTAGCGCCGTCCATGTAAACTAATGAACCGTTTTTATGCATTAATTCAGCTGCTTCTCTGATATTTTTTTCAAATAATCCGAATGTGTTCGGATTTGTAATCATTATTGCTGCAACATCTTTATTAATATATTTCTTCAGTTCGTTTATATCAATATATCCTTTAGACTTATTTTTTATATCGGCAGGTTTATCTGCGAAGAATGTTTTAATTTCAACCGGCGTAAAGCCTGCTATATAGCTGCTCGCAGGATTAGTTCCATGAGAACTGTCGGGAATTAAAACAATATTCCTTTTCTCATTTTTAACTTCAAAATATTTTTTAATAATCTTCATGCCTGTAAATTCACCGGCTGCGCCTGCCTGCGGATTAAACGTAAATTCATCCAAACCTGTTAATCCGCACAATAACCTGTTGAATTCATATATTATTTTCAAAATAGGCTGAATATAGCCTGCCGGAAGCATCGGATGCAAATTTCTTATATTATTTAAAGAGGCTATCGTTTCGTTAATTTTTGGATTATATTTCATTGTACATGACCCTAACGGATAAAAAGCTGTATCTACGCAGATATTCCAGCTTGAAAGACGCGTGAAATGTCTTACCGCCGTGGATTCAGACACCTCTGGAAGCAGCAACGGTGAACTTTTTTCATTTCTTAAAAATTTTGCGTCAATGTAATCTTTAGCGGTTTTACTGATATGAGCCCCGCTTAAATTATTCGAAGGCATACTTATGCCGCTTAGTCCTTTTGAACTTTGATTAATTAATAAATCTTCGTTAAAAACGAGACCTTTTGACCCGGGGAATTTTTTCATAGTTTTAGTTATTCAAATCATTAATTAAAACAAATTATAAATTATAGATTATAAATCAGTTCAATTATTTTAAATTAGGAACAGACGCCTATTTATACAAAAAATTTTATAAAATAGCCGATAAAGCTAATCGGCTGTAAATACCTGTTCTTCAAAAAATAAACAATCGTATGTCCTTAATTTTTTTAATCTTCCCACATTTTATATAATAGGTCAAGAAAATATTTCAATTGCACGCTTAACGTAATTGTCTATATCTTTAATGCCTGTTTTTTCAGTTACCGCTATTAAAACTTCATTGCCGTCGTCTTCTAAGGATATACCGGCTAATATGCCTTTTTTCATCATTTCGTCTATAAATACCGATGCATTCATTTTCTTATTCATTTTTTTATTATTTATTTCTAGAACAAATTCATTATAAAAATTTCCTGCATATTTAAGAGAAAACAAACCGGTATCTATCAGCTTTTCGCATAAAATATGAGATAACTTAAGATTTAGAAGGGAGATTTCTTTAAAACCTTCTTTGGAGCACAAAGATAGATAAACTGCAGCTCTTAAAGCATTCAATGAATTGTTTGTGCAAATGTTAGATGTTGCAGCCTGCCTCCTTATGTGCTGTTCTCGTGTTGCAAGAATAAACAGATATGCGTCCTGATTTTTGCTATCTTTAGACTTGCCGGTAATTCTTCCCGGCATTTGTCTTATAAATTCTTTTTTTGCGGCAAAAAGACCTAACAGCGGTCCTCCAAAATTCATATAATTGCCAAAGCTATTTCCTTCACCTGCAAAAATATCGGCATTATAAAATCCGGGGGGCGCAATCGTTCCGAAACTGAAAGGTTCTGACGAACACACGATCAAATGCGGCTTTGAAGATGAGTCTGATTTTTCACTGTGGACTATTTTCTCAATAATCTCTAAATCCTCTATAATTCCGAAATAATTCGGCTGCTGAACTATAAAAGCGCAAATATTTTTATTTTCTTGTAATTTTTCCGTCAAATGAGCAGCGTCAGTATAGCCTTTTTCAGAATCAATATCTGTAAATTCTATAACAATACCTAAATCTTTGATAAAAGTTTTAACAACTTCTATATAAGTCGGATTAACACTTTTGGAAACAAGGATCTTAATTTTTTTGTTATTGCCGATATCGGAATCAGTTTGACAGTTTTGGCGATAAATCCGCAAAGACATGAGCACTGCCTCAGCCAAACTTTCTGCGCCGTCATACATTGAAGCATTAACGGCATCCATTCCTAAAATTGATGCAAGCATAGATTGAAATTCAAACAGCGCCATTAAGGTTCCCTGACTGACTTCAGGTTGATACGGTGTATAGGGGGTATAAAATTCGGCTCTTGACATTATTGCGTCAACTGCTGACGGGACGTAGTGGTCGTATATGCCTCCGCCTGCAAAAACCGGTATGCTGCCGCTGTCGCGCAATTTATCGTTTATATCGGAAAAATACTTATAAAGCGATAATTCATCCATCTGAGCAGGCATAAAATCGAGTTCTTTTTCCTCGATTAAAGAAATATCGCCTATAATTTTATAAAATAATTCTTTTTTATCTTTAATGCCGATAAATTTATATATTTTTTTTATTTCTTCATTCGAAGCGGGAATATAGCGAAAACTATTCATGGTTTGATTTTACAAAAGATTCGTAAGAATTTTTATCCATCAGCGACGACAAATCAGAAGAATTATTTAATTCTATTTGCGCAATAAATCCCTCTCCTAAAGGTTCATTGTTAATTAATTCCGGAGTCTCATTTAGTTTGGAATTTACGAATTTTATCGTTAAATCCACAGGAGCATAAATTTCCGAAACAGACTTGACGGATTCTATTTCACCTATTTTTTCATCTTTTTTATATTGCTTTCCTATTTCGGGAAGCTGAACATAAACTATGTCTCCTAATTCTGATTGCGCAAAATCTGAGATGCCGAGATTATAAACATTATTTGAATCAAGACTAATCCATTCATGAGATTTTGCAAAATAAAACTTACTATTATCCGCCATCTTTTTGCAGCTCCTTCAAAATTTATTATTTTTTAATATTATCTAATATTATTTTATCTTATCTAATTGTTTGATTTGTTTATTCCTATTGCTATTTATTTTTTTATTTTATGAAAGGGGGGCATAACCACTTCCGCTTTTTCAAAATTACCCCTTATATCTATATAGAAATTCTTTAACATTGAAGGAGTCACATTAGAATCTGAAATGTAAGCGCTGCCTATCGGCATTTTGTTTAACGGGCTGTACGTTCCGCTGGCGACGCATCCTATCGGTTTAAGATTTTCATCAAGTATCCTCTGCAGATGCCTCGGAATCTGTTTCCCTGCCAGTTTAAAAAATATTAATTTTTTGTCTTTATTTTTAATTTTTTCAAGAGCTTCTTTACCGATAAAATCTTTATTTTTTGATAAATATTTTTCTAATCCTGCATCGTAAGGGGTTATAGTCTCATCAAGCTCGTGACCGTAAAGAGGTAAAGCCGCTTCAAATCTTAATGTGTCTCGCGCTCCAAGTCCGACAGGCAGAAGATTTGAAAGCTCTTTATGCTCAAGAATATAATCCCATAATTTGCCGACATCGTCCGCATCGGTAAAAATTTCAAAACCGAATTCGCCTGTATATCCGCTTCTTGATATTAACGCTTCAATACCTATTTCTTTGAATCTGACGCAGCTAAATTCAAAATGATTCAGTTCTTTTAAGGATTTAATATTATATTGAAAATTAAATATATTGCAAAAATTATTTTCACTCCTGCCGTAATTATCTGAAATGTCTTCAACCAGCGGATATATTATATTGCGCGATTTCGGTCCCTGGACGGAAAGCAGACCGATTTTCTCGCTGTAATTGTCAACCGTTACATTCTGAAACATATACTGACCGTTATCAGTTTTTGTTTTTTGCAAATTAAGCATTTGTGTGTGAATCCATGCAAAATCCTTTTCGGTATTAGCGGCATTAGCCACAATCATATAACTTTCGTTAGAGAATTTATAAATAGTCAAATCATCAATAACGCCGCCGTTTTCATTAAGAATAAGGGAATATGTTATCGTATTTGGAAAAATAGAAGATATATCAGCCGTAAGAACATAATCTAAGAATATACCTGCATCTTTTCCTTTTACGATAATCTCTCCCATATGCGATATATCAAAAAGCCCTGAATTATTTCTGACGTTAAGGTGCTCATCTATAATACTTTTATAATATAAGGGCATCGAAAAACCGGCGAAAGAAACAATCTTGGCGCCAAGATTACGGTGTTTATCGTAAAGCGGAGTCTTTTTATCTCCATTTTCGTTATTATTTGCATTTTTATCATTCATGTTTTTATTATACCAAATATAAATATAAAGTTAAATAAATAAAATTAAAAACTATTAAGAAAATTATTTAAAAAATTATTTAAAAATAATTTTTTTTCCGCAGTCTGAGCCTGCTATTCTGTTTTTTCCGTTAGATTTTGCTTCATATAAATAATCATCGGCTATTTTGATTAAATTATCAATTGTATTTATTTTTGCAATATTATCTGCGGAGCCCAAATCATCGCTTCCTAAAGCATTATCATCGTTACTCAAAATATCGGTTTTGTCGGTTTTTAAAGCATTATTGTCTGCCGCATCAGTTTCAGTTTTGGCAATGCTTTTATTTGTATAATTTATATGATTTGCATAATTTAAATGATTAAATTCTTCACATTCGGGATAATTAGCAATACCGATAGAGATAGTGATGTTTTCAACTAACCCTTTAAATTGATGTTTTGACAATTGTTCTTTAATCTTTTTTGCAACTTCAAAACTGCCTTCAAAACCCGTTTGCGGAAGCACTATGGTAAATTCTTCTCCGCCGTAGCGGGCGCCTAAATCTGTTGCCCTTATATTATTATTAATTATCTGCCCTACCATCCTCAAAACCTCGTCTCCGAGCTGATGACCGTAAAAATCATTCAGATGTTTAAAATCGTCAATATCCATCATTAATAATGACAGTCTGGCGTTATGCCTTTTAGCCAAGCTAAACTCCCTTTCCAGAAATTCATTTAAGTATCTTCTATTGTATAATCCGGTCAATTCATCGGTGATACTTAATTTAGCCAATTTCTGATGCATTCTTGCGTTATCTAACGTAATAGAAAGCTCTTTTGCGGCATGCTCCAAGAAACTGATATCTTCCTTTTTAAATCCCTTGAGACTTGATAACATAACAACACCTAAAGGTATCGAAATTTTAGATGAAGATTCTATATATAGGGGAAGCCACACTATATCCTTTGGAAAAACCTCGCAAAAACCGTAATCTATAGTTTTTCCGTTTGCTCCGTCGCTCAAAAGCTGCTCTTTAAGCAAAATCGCATTTTCCGGTATATCGTGAAACCATATAATTTTCTTTTTAGTAAGACATTCTCCTACAATACCTTCATCTGTATCAAATTCTTTAGCAACAAATTTTCTTATACCGTAATATTTTTTTGGAATCAGTCGGGGTCTGCCGGCTACTTCCACAGCCTCGTAAATAATTCCTGAAACTGAATCGGTCAGTTCTTCAAGTTTATCTAATGTTCCCGATAAAATATGGTTAAAATCTAATGATTTAGTTAAAAAATCGGAAAATTCATTATATTTAAGCATCCTTTCTTCTCTGTCGTGAACGTTTACCGCCATTTCGGTAAAACCTTCTCCTATTTTTTCAAATTCATCATTTGTTTTAATTATTAATCTTGTGTCAAGTTCACCGGATGAAAATTTTTTGATAGCTTCCAGCGTCATATATATCGGATTTAAAGTATCTTTAGATGCAAAATAGGTAATAACTAAAGATATAAATAAACCAAAGATAATAATCAAAATTGAATAGACGGCAGATTTTTTTAATAAAGTCGCATATTCATGATTTGAAATCAAAACACCCAAAGAACCTACGACTTTATTATTTATATCTTTAATCGGATGAAATGCTACAAAAACATTTTTACCGTCATAATTCATTTCATTTATAAAATTTTTACCGAAAGATATTTTTTTATATATCGAAAAAGGAAGTTTAGAACCGACGCCAAATACGTTACCGGGAATATTCATAGTAGAAATAGCCGTCTGAGTCTGAAAAATAGAACTGAATATTGCCGGATTCATATGATAATCGTTATAAATAGTCCTGGTAATATAACCGTCTTTATACAAATTAATAAATCCTAAAATACCCCCTACTACTTTGGCTTTATATGTAATAGGAACAACGGTTACCAAAAAAAGATTATTTATAGAACTGCCGATGTTATTATAATTTAATCCAAGTTTTTTCTGTGTATAGTTTTTAATATATACGGTTTTTACAATAGGAGTATCTCTGCTGAAGGATTTATCTATTAAACCGTTTAAAATTAATTTTATATTGCTTTTGTCTCTGCTTGAAGCTAATATCATTTTTGACCGGCTAAGCACGCAAATTAAATCAGCATAATTAAAAGCTGTTTTGTAAGAATAAACTAAACTGTTAAGAAACCGGCTGTTTTTAGTTATTAAAGATTTTGTAAAATATGGGTTATAATTGCTTATAAGAAATGCATTTTTAAGCTGATTTGCCTGCGCATAATAAATTCTTTCGGCGCCTTGCAGAGTGATTCTTACTTTTGATAAAGCATCTTTTTTTGCCTGAGTTTTAAATATAACGGTATTGGCGATAGCAAGAATGATCAGAGGTATGACAGTAGCGGAAAGAAAAGAAATTAAGAATTTCTTCCTTATGCTCATCTTAGGACGCGGACCGGGAGAATATATTATATCTGACATAATTTAATGTTGCTATGATAATATCTTTTTTATTAGCATTGTTATATAGTTAGTTAGCTGATAAATTATTTTTCTTATAAACGGAATATTCCATAATGCCTGAAATAAACCCTGCAATATTATGTTTATAAACTGAAGCATGTTCAATAAAATATCCAGCGGATGAGGACGCCGCTCTTTCAAAAACATCATCTCCAGTCAACCGGAATAATTTTATAATGCCTCGCAGCGCCAATGCATTAGAAGAATAGCTTCCGTAATCCAATATTGATTTTTCTTTAAAATTCAGAAATCCTATCGGCGGAGTTTTTGAAGTTTTTCTTATGTCATAAAAACCGCCGTTATCTCCGTCGTAAAAATTAATTATTATGTAATTTCCTATTTTTTTAGCATATGTCAAATATTCTTCATTTAAGGTAATTTCATACAATCCTATTAAAGCAAGCAGTATGTAGCTGTTATCTTCGAGATTTGATTCTGTATATTCGCCTAAAAATCTTCCTATATCGCCGTTTTTATCAAAACATTCAATGAAAGGCGCGATACTTTTTTCGGTTATTTCCTTTAATTTATTCATTGATATTTCTTCGTTATCATTTAGCCGAACATTATTATTCTTATCAGCATTAATAACCCTGTCTTTTTTAAATATTTTATAGACTTCCGTCAGCGCATATATTATATTGCCGTTAACAGAAGCATATTTTAATTTGTCTATGAGCGGTAATTTTCTGTTATCTCTGGATTCTTTTAATTTATTAATCAAAGAAATTACTTTACCGTAATTTCCCTTTTTGAAAACATCTTCCTCGAAATAAATTGTTTTTCTTCCGTCAGGCATTGTGCCGTCATTTTTGTTAAAATTTAAAAAAAACTCTGCTTCGTTAAGGTCTGATTCGTTATGACTTAAAGTCGCATCATTTGAAAAAATCGCTTTTTTAAGTTCTTCTTCCGTCCATGTATAAAAACTTCCGTCATCGGTTATCAGCTCCCCTGAAACATCTGCGCTCATACTTGAATAAAACCCGCCGTTTCTGCGGTCGTATAATCTTTCTGTTAAAAAATTTAAAGTTTTGTTTATAGCATTTAACAGCAGCGATTGAAATTCATCCGTATCTAAATTTAAATTTAACCTTAGGCCTGAATATATTTTTACAAGACTGTAATATTTTATATAAACTCTTAAGCCTGAAGCATTATCGGAAGCCAGCTTTTCAAAATGAGGAATGAGCCATTTCTTATCAGTGGAATATCTGTGAAATCCTCCGTCTACATGGTCAAAAACACCGCCCAGCACTATTTTAGCCAGAGTAAAAAAACCTGCGTTCAAAGATTCTTTATTAGAATTAAGCAAATAGTCGTAATACAGCATCTCAAGAACAGGGAAATAATAAAATTTAGGAGCTTCATCAAGACCGCCGTTTTCATGGTCAAAATGTAGTAAAAATTCTTTAGCGCTGTCTGATGCAAGCTTTTTGACCTTTTTTTCCGCATCTTTTAAACTAAAATTATAATTGCCTGCAAAAACATGCTTTAAATCGTTCGCCTGATTAAGCAAATTTACACTTTTTACGGCAAAACCTTTTGTTTCGTCAAAAAGTTCACGATAAAAATCTTTGCTCTGTTCAATAACAGATTTTTCATTTTCGGCGTAATATTTTGAAATCTGCAGCAATACTGTTTTAAAAGCCGGCAATCCAAATTTTGATTCTTTTGGAAAGTAGGTGCCTCCATAAAAAAAATAGCCCTCGTACGTCAAAAATGCCGTCAGAGGCCAGCCGCCCTGACCGGCAAAGGCGGTAACAGCTTTCTGATACCGGCTGTCTATGTCCGGACGCTCGTCTTTATCTACTTTTATTGCAATAAATTTATCATTTATAATATCGGCAGTTTCTTTATCTTCGTACGATTCTTCGTCAATTACATGACACCAGTGGCACCATACGGCACCGATATCCATTAGAATCGGCAGATTTTCTTCCTTTGCTTTTTCAAACGCTTCATTGCACCATGGATACCAGTTAACAGGCTGATTTACCGCAGACCGCAGATATGCGCTTTTTTCGCTTTTTAATTTATTCATATATTTTTATAAGTTATATAATATTGATAGTTACAATATCTTTGTGCCTTATCCGTTTCTGTTCCCGAAGTTTCTGCGGTTATACAATACAGATATTATGAATATCTGTATTGCCGATTAATTCATTTAGAATATTCGATGAAAGCGTTTTTTGGATCTAAGCCGTCATGAACAACGCTTTTTACGGCTTTTATCATGGACAAAGGCTTTTCAGATTGAAATATATTCCTGCCCATATCGACACCGGAAGCTCCTTTATTAACCGCATTATAAGCAAGCTGCAAAGCTTCCTGTTCCGTTGTTTTTTTGCCGCCTGCAACAACGACCGGGACTGGACAGGTTCGTATGACCTCTTCAAAATTATCGCAATAATAAGTTTTGACGATATTAGCACCTGTTTCGGCAGCAATCCTGCATGCCAGCGAAAGATAGCGGGAATCTCTATTCATATCTCTTCCTACCGCCGTAACGGCAAGGACGGGAATACCGTATTTATAGCCTTTATCTACCAATTTTGAAAGATTAATTATAGACTGTTTTTCATGCGCAGAGCCTATAAAAATAGACAGTGCAACTGCACTGACATTAAGTCTTACGGCATCTTCCATAGATACTGAAATATCTTCATCGGATAAGTCTTCTTTTAAAATGCTGGTACCGCCGCTAACCCTCAGAACAATCGGAATATTAAACTCAGGGTTAATTTTCGTTCTTAAAATACCCCTCGTTAGCATTAGAGAATCGGCAAAAGGTATGAGGGGCGAAATTGTCTTATCAGGCTCTTCTAGTCCTCCGGTCGGTCCCATAAAATAACCATGGTCAATGGCAAGCATAACCGTTTTATTGTCTTTTGGACTGATAATGCGGCTAAGTCTGTTTTTCATTCCGTAATCCATATTTTTGCACCTCCGATTTTAATTAAAAAAAGACTAAAGCAGATTAGATTTAGAATTTATAGCTAAAATTTAGAACTTTTAAACTTAAAACTTTGAACTTAATCAGTATTTTTTACCAGCTTATAATTTTATCGCTAAGAAAAATGAGTTCAACAAGCTCGTCATAATTTATGAACTTAGCTGCTTTAGATGTTTTAATAATATTAAACAACAAAATACAGCTATCTACTAAGCAGTCGATATCACTGCCTATTCTGTTATTACGACTGCTCGCATCGATATTATTCTCATTTTTTATGCCTACTGTATTTATGTTTTTATTTATATTTATATTTCGAGGATTGCTATGCCTATCAGTTAGATTATATTTTTTATAATTTAATAATGCAATATATATTTGATTGCCGTCTTCAACATGGGAATTCATAATATCTTGCAATGCGTCTGGAAAATTTTTTAAAACAGCATCAATCTGTTCAAATTTATATTGTTCATTGTTTTTATCGGGATATTTGCACAAGACGGCAGATTTTTGCGTTTGTTCAGATTTACTTTGTTCGTTATCTGCGCCTTCTTCGTAATTAATGTCAATTACATTGTTAATATTTTCTTTTATTATATATAGAATATTCATAAGCAAACCGTTCATTTTATTAATACATCTATTTTTGCGCTGCTTTGAAGTTTGCGCTGCCTGCGAAGCAGTTGTTGAAATGCTCATCTCTCATTATGAAAATAAAAAGGTGAGAAATTCATAACACTTTCTTATAAATAATTTACAGCATTAAATTTATAAAATTAAATTTATTTAATTATCAGCTAATTATTAACTATGCCTATTATATCATAAATACTGCTAAAATTATTTTCCTGCAGAAATTTTTTAATACCGGAAGTTATTTGAGGGATAAGATAAGGATTGTTAAACGCACCGGTTCCTACGGCAACCGATGTAGCTCCTGCCATAAAAAACTCTACGGCATCTTCCCACGAACTTATGCCGCCCATGCCTATTACTGGAATTCTGACTGCTTTATAAACATCGTTGACTAATTTAACCGCTATCGGTTTAATTGCCGGTCCGGAAAGCCCCCCGTATCCTCTGCTTAATTTAAATTTTCTTTTATTTATATCTATGCTTGCAGCCGGAAAAGTATTCACTAACGAAATAACGTCCGCTCCGGCTTTTTCGGCAACCTCCGCAATCAATGCAATATCGCTGACTAACGGGGTTAGTTTAACTATCAGCGGAAGGTCTGAACAATTTTTTATTGATGCTGTAATTTCATAAACTATCTCAGGGTCAGTTCCAAAAGCTCTGCCTCCTTCTTTTACGTTAGGACAGGATATATTGGCTTCTAGCGCCGATATCCCATCGATACGCGACAGTTTTCCGGCCATAATCGCATAATCTTCTACACTTTTACCAAAAAAATTTACAATTACCGGAATATTAAATTTTTTTAGAAAATCAATTTTTTCATCTTTGAATTTTTCAAAACCGACATTTTCAAGACCGATTGAATTGATTAATCCGCATGGGGTTTCGCATATACGCGGCATTTCATTGCCTTTGGACGGCTCTAAAGATATACCTTTAGTGACTAAGGCTCCAAAAAGCGAATAATCGGTAATATCAATAAACTCCTCTCCGTAACCGAATGTTCCCGATGCCGGCATTACCGGATATTTAAGAAACAGTCTGCCTAATTTAACGGACATACTGATATCTTTTGAATTTTTTTCTTCCATTGTCTACCGAATATTAATAAATACTAAAATTGAAAAAATCGTTCTAATTAGCAAGCAACAATTAACAAGCGAAATAAATGTTTCGCGTCAAACACCGCAACCGCACACGCATACGCGCACACTAAGCACACACTACGCGCACTACGCACATACTATATAATAACTCAGAATAATTAACGCTTAACAATAATCTTGCAGTTCAAACGCATTAAAAACAGGTCCGTCTTTGCATACCCTTTTAAAAACAAAATTATCGGAGTTCTCAGAATTTATTTTGACGACACATCCGAGACATACACCTATCCCGCATGCAAAATGTTCTTCAAGCGAAACTTGAACGGCATATTCATTTAATATACCCGAGTCTAACATATTTGACTTATTTTGAGCTCTTAATTTATTGATTAAATACGAAAGCATAGGTTTTGGTCCGCAAGCGTAAAAATTTACGTTTAAACGCTCTGTTGATTTTTCATTTTGATTGCAATAATCATTTATATTTTTGAACAAAAGGTCAACTGCATTGCCTTTATATCCAAAAGAACCGTCATCTGTAGCAAAATAAACCTCATCATAGTCTGAATGAATACTGTACCTGAAATATAATTCCTTTTCAGTTTTGCTGCCGTAATATAAAATAAATTTATTATTATCGCCGCAATTGCAGGCTTCCAATACACGATTACTTGGTGTCCGTCCGTTACCTTCTGTGTTTATATTGCTGCGTTCATTGCTATCCAAGCTATCATTAACTCTATAGTCTACCGTTGGCTCATTCCCTTTTCTTCCCTTATTTTTTATAAAATCGGGTAAAGAAAATAATGGCGCTATCCCTATACCGCCGGCTATTAGAATATGTATATTTTTAACAATTTTTGCGCCACTGCCGTTCTTCAATCCTTGAAAATCATACAAAGTATCAAATCCGTTACCTAACGGTCCGGTTACTGAAATATAATCTCCTTTTTTAATATTGCTTAATAAATCTGTGCCTTTGCCGCAAACCCTGTATAAAATTTCAAATTCATTTTCATTAAATTTCCTGAAAATTGAAAAAGGTCGCGCCAGCAAAGGGTCAGAAGAGCCGGGATTATGTTTGACCATTGCAAATTGTCCGGGAATAAAATTTTGCGGTATAAAATTATTTTTAATTCTTAAAAGGTATGTATTCTCCGTATCTTTAATTTTTAAATTTACGGTTACCTCACAATTTTCGTTTATTATTTTTTTTGTTTTCATAAACCTTTTAGCTGTTCAATTCTTTGACCATACATAAAGCATCTTCTTTTTGAACGCCGTCATAATAATTTTTTCTGACCATAAATGTTTTAAAACCCAGTTTTTTATATAAATTTGTGGCTCTTAAATTAGAAATTCTAACTTCTAAGAATATAAATTTAATATTTTTATCGGCAAATTTATAAATAGCGTAATTTAATAGCTCGCTTCCTATGCCTCGGGACTGCATTGTCTTAGATACCGTTATATCCAAAATATGCATTTCGTCTAATACGGTATAAAAAATTATAAAACCTGTTATCTGCGAATTTATATTAAATTCTTTTAAATCATTGTTGTTAAAATAGGATAGCAGGAAAGCAGAATTTTCTTTTTTTAATTCATCTTCAAATAATTTTCTGTTCCAATTTGTTTTAGATGCTTCAAGATGGATACTGAATACTTCGTTTATGACATAATTAAATAAATCTCTATTTTTTATCTCATTAATATCATTTTTCTTACAATATATATCTTTTAAATTGATAATATTTACAACATTCATATAAATAATGTAATAAGTATAATAAATATAACTGCAGCGCGCAAATTTATTTTATAGAAAAAAATACATTTTTTTTATAGGACATTATAAATCCCGCCTATTCTGTTTTCAAGGAAAGGCCATACTTTTCTTGCCCTTTCAATCTCATATGTATCAATATTATAAATAAGTACACATTCGTTTAACCCTGCAAAATCGTCAACAAGGGAACCGTCCGGCGCAGAGCAGAAAGATTTTCCATAAAAATCCAGTCCGCCGTCTTTTCCAACCCTGTTGACCCTGACTATATAAACACCGTTTACGAAAGCATTAGCTGAGATACTTAAAAACCATTTGCTGTTTGTGTTAAACGCCGATGCCGTAGGAGCAAAAATTATATTTGCCCCTTTAAGAGCAAGTGACCTGGATATCTCCGGATAAAAATTATCCCAGCACATTTGGATGCCTATTGTAGCAAACTCTGTCTTAAAAACCGGTATTTCAGTACCGTTAGAAAAATATGATTTTTCATAATAGTTAGGTATTTCCGGCAGATATATTTTTCTGTAAACACCTAAAATTTCACCGCTGCCGTCAATAACGGCGGTGCTGTTAAAATATAAACCGTTATATATTTCAAAAAAAGGAACTATTATAACCATATTATACTTGCTGGCATATTCCTGCATAATATTTATTGTTTTGCCGTCAAACGGTTCTGCAAGTTTGTAATTTTCTTCCGCTTTTCCGTTTTCTTTAGATTGAACAAACCATGTGTTAAGAAAAAGCTCCGGAAAACATACGATATTAGCACCATTTTTTGCAGCCATAGACAAAAAAGAAAGAGCTTTATCTATAGACTTATCAATATCTGGTGATGGCAGCATCTGAATTGCGCAAACTTTTATTCTCATAATATTTATTTAATAATAAAATTATCTTTATTTTATTTGCCGCCGGACTTTGAACTCTTGCCTTTCTTCCTGTCGCTTTCGGTTAACAGTATTTTGCGCAATCTTATTGATTTTGGCGTAAATTCAATCAGCTCGTCGTCTTCTATAAACTCAAGCGCATATTCTATTGATAATTTAATAGGCGGAGTTAAAGCTATCATTTCATCGGAAGCCTTAGAACGCATATTGGTCAGCTGTTTTTTCTTGCATGGATTAACAGTAATATCGCCCGGTTTAGAATGCTGCCCTATAATCATGCCTTCGTATACCTCATCCTGCGGATTTACAAACAGACTGCCTCTATCCTGCAGATTATAAAGACCGTAAGAATTAGCTTCCGCTGTTTCCATTGAAATCATAACCCCGTTTTTTCTGGGCGAAATATCAAAAGCATATTCCTCAAAATTATAAAAATTGTGATGCATCGTACCGGTACCTTTAGTCATAGTAAGAAATTCATTATGAAAACCCATAATGCCTCTTGAAGGTATCTTGAACTCAAGATAGGTCATGCCTTTATCATCTTTTGTCATATCAAGCAGCTGCCCCTTCATTCCGGACAATCTCTCCAGAATAGGACCTGTAAATTCATCCTTTATAGTAATATATAAAAGTTCGTACGGTTCCATCTTTTTTCCGTCTATCTCTTTTATAACGCCTCTCGGTTTAGAAATAGCAAATTCAAAACCTTCTCTCCTCATTTTTTCAATGAGAATAGACAGATGCAGCAGCCCTCTTCCATACACGTCAAAAACGGTTTCATCGCTTGTATCGGCAACTTTTAATCCTACATTGTTAAGAATTTCTTTATGAAGACGCTCTCTTAGTTGTCTTGTGGTGACCATTTTACCCTCTTTACCGGCAAAAGGACTTTTATTGACAATAAAGTTAACAAGTATAACCGGCTCGTCTATTTTTATTCTTTGCAGCGGATTAACAGGCTTATCTTTAACTAAATAATCACCGGCTTTTACACCGGTAACGCCGGCGACTAGAGCGATATCTCCTTCTTGAATCTCGTCTGTTTCTATTTTTGTAAGACCCTCGAATACAAACATCTTATTTGGTCTTGTTTTTACTAACTCTTCATTTATATTATATAAATAAATCTGGTCGTTAGATTTTAATTTACCTGATTTGACTATTCCGATAGCCGTGGCACCTAAAAAATCGTCATGTCCTATGCTTGTAACAAGAAATTCTAAATCTGTTTTATTTAATATAGCAGGATGCGGAAGAGAATTTACAATAGCCTCAAATAAAGCCGTAAGACCGTTTTTTCTGACTTCTTCAATATTTTCTTCAAGGTCGGCAGTAGCATAACCTTCTTTAGCGGAAGCATATATAACCGGAAAATCTAAGTTGACGTCTTCGCCTCCAAGTTCCATAAAAAGTTCATAGACCATATCGAGGACTTCTTTGGGTCTTGCGCCGGGTCTGTCAATCTTGTTAATAACAAGCACTACTTTTAAGTTATATTCAAAACATTTTTTTAAAATAAATCTTGTCTGCGGCATAGGACCGTCAAACGCATCTACAAGAAGAAGCACCCCGTCAACCATTGCGAGAACCCGCTCTACTTCACTTCCAAAGTCACCGTGTCCCGGCGTATCTACTATATTTATTTTGTAATTTTTATAATTTAAACCTGTGCACTTAGATAAAATTGTAATGCCGCGTTCTTTTTCAAGGTCATCGCTGTCCATAGCCCTTTCCGGCATCATTTGCGAATCTCTGCTCGTGGAACTTTCCTTAAGCATTTTATCTATCAAAGTTGTTTTACCGTGGTCAACATGCGCTACCACCGCAATATTTCTCATCTTTTCTTGATATAACAATTATTCTCCTCCTGATTTAATACTGCCTAATAATAAGATTTTTCTCTAATTATTTCTATTTATATTATAGTTAACATAATTATTATTTTATTGTCATAAATTTTTAATATAATAATATAATTATTTATATATCAAAAAAATAGCTTAAAATAAAAAACCCCAATAAATTTAATTTACTGGGGTAAAATGGATTGTTCAACAACTAAAACTTCGCCTTTAAATTAAACTATACATTTACATTCATTGCATATAATTTTAAATCAATGATTTTTCGAATTGAATGAAATAAATAATATCGCTTATCAATTTATATAAGGCTTCTTGAGTAACTTAGAAGAAACTTAAGGGCAATAAATAACTTAGACCTTAGAAACATTAACAGCCTGAGGTCCTTTTGCTCCGTTAGTAATTTCAAATTCCACTCTCTGACCTTCAGTTAAGGTTTTAAAACCATCCTGTGTAATTGCGGAATAATGAACAAAAACATCCTGTCCGTTTTCCTGTTCAATAAATCCAAATCCTTTGCTGTCATTAAACCACTTAACTTTTCCTTGGCACTTCATAATACACTTCTCCTTACTTCTTTTACAATTTGTTTCTAATACAATTTACAATACAAACTGTAATACGTTAAAATTAGATTTTTATCTAAACACTTAGATAAATAAATATTCTATTAAGCATACAATACTAATTTATTCTTGTCAAGTTTTTTTTAATACACTCCGCTGTCTGAAAATTTCGTACGCAGAAACAGCAAAACTAACTGAAGCATTAAGCGAAGTTATGCTCCCCGCCATAGGAATGCTTAATATTTTCTCGCACCTTTCCTGAGTGAGTCTTCTCAGTCCTTTGCCTTCCGAACCTACAACAATAGCAACAGGAATATCAAATTTGAAAGAATATATATCTTCTTCCGCTTCGCCTGAAAGTCCTATGACCCAGATACCCAGAGCTTTGAGATTCTCTATAGTTCTAGCAATGTTCGGAACCCTTACGACATCTGAATAAAAAACAGCGCCCTGAGAAACATTGGCTACGGCGGAGGTTATAAAAACAGAGTTGGATTTAGGCAAAATAATACAATCCGTCCCGGCACAGTTTGCAGTTCTGATTATTGAACCTAAATTTTGCGGATCGTTAATATCGTCTAATATTACATAAAACACATCAGCTTTTCCTGTATTTTTGGCGATTACGTCTTCAAAAAAAATTTCATTATAATCTGCAACTGCTGCAATTCCTTTTATTAACGCTTCACTTCCAAATTCTTTCATAAAAAATTGCTCATTTTTGACGGTCATATTCAGTTCGTGTTCTTTTATCAGTCTAAACAGAGCATTGTCTATATGACCGTTTTTATGCTTTTTTTCACTTATAAAAATATCTGAAACTAAATTGCCTGAATTGATAGCTTCTTTTATTGTGTTCGTCCCGTATATTTTAAGTTCCATATCATCCTTATAATAATAACATTAATTAAAAACCGGTTTTAATATCCGCGTAAATATTCTTAAGCGACGCAAGCGGTTCTGCAGCATGAGTAACCGGTCTGCCGACCACAATATAATCCGCTTTATTTCTAAAGGCTTCAGACGGTGTCATTATTCTTTTCTGGTCATCATGCCGGTTTTTTACAGAATTTTCTTTTCCTAAAGCGTTTGTTTTTTTTATATTATTTTCTTTTAGCCTGATACCCGGGGTTATTGTTTTAAAATAGTCTCCAAACATTTTTTTAATGCTCAGAGATTCAAGAGGAGAACAGACGACGCCGTCAAGACCGGATTTCTCGGCAAGACCTGCGAGATGCAGCGCAATACTTTCGGCTGTATTTTCCGGATATCCGTTATGAGCAGAATTGTCATGAAAATCAAAAACTTCTTTTATATCTTCTGAAGAAAAACTAGTCAGAACAGTAACAGCAAAAAGTTCAATTTTTTTGCCTGCCGTTTCCTGAGCTTCCGACAGACCTTTTTTTGCTGCTTTCATCATTTCTATTCCGCCGGAAGCATGCACGTTTATTATATCCGCACCTAACAATCCGGCTGATTTTACCGCATTATATACTGTATTCGGAATATCGTAAAATTTTAAATCCAAAAAAATTTTATACCCGGATTTTTTTAGAAAGAGCAAAATTTCATTGCCGCAATTTAAAAAAAGCTCCAGCCCAACTTTGTAAATATAAGCTTCCCCTTCAAGTTTATCTATTAAAGTTTTGGCGTCTTCAATATTATTAAAATCTAAAGCTATTATTACTTTTTTTTTATAATCATTGAACATAGGCTAAAATTATTTATACAGATTAATAATTCTTTAAAGTATTCCAGCTTTTTAAAAGTTCGTAAGCAAACTTTAGTTGATTATCTTTCTTAAAATATACCGGCAATTCATTCTGCTTTATTTCCTTTTTGATTTTCAGACTTTCCGGATTCTTAAAATGGTGTCTTAAATCAATTTCTCTTAATTTTGGCAAAGGTTTTACAAATATAAAATCTTTAGATGAATGAACGATAAAGTTAGGAGTGACTCCGGTATTCTGAATAGAAACATGATTGGGAAGAAAATAAAAAGCCGTAGTCAAACCCATGCCGGTACCCTCAGGCAAGTGATAAACTGTTTGCACGGAACCTTTTCCGAATGTTTTTGTTCCTATGACGACAGCCCTTTTATGAGCCTTAAGACTTCCGGATGTAATTTCCGCAGCGCTTGCCGTTCCTGCATTAACAAGCACTGCTATAGGATAATCCGGCTGCAAATGCTGCTGCAGCGCATAATATGTTTCATCCTGGGATTTAATTCTGCCTTTAGTGTAAACTATTACGCCTTTACTGATAAAATCGCTGCAGACTTTGACAGCTTGATTCAATAAACCTCCGGGGTTATTTCTTAAATCAATTATTAAGCCTTTAAGTCCGTGTTCTTTTTTGTTTAATATGCTAAGCGCATTTAACAGCTGACTGTTAGTATGAGCCTGAAAACTTGAAATCCTTACATATCCTATATGGTCAGGCATAACCATATATTTTACGCTTTTTAACAAAATACGTTTCCTTTTTATTATAAATGTTTCAGGTTTTTTAAAACCTTTTCTCATGATTAAAAGGTTGACTTTAGTTCCGGGCTTACCCTGAAGCAGCTTAACCGCTTTCATAATACCCATTTTAAAGGTCGATATTCCGTTAATTTTTTCTATAATATCTCCGGACTTGATTCCTGCTTTATAAGCCGGCGTACCGTCGATAGGAGAAATAATTACGATATGATTATTTCTTGATGAAATTTTTATTCCTATCCCGACAAATTCTCCGGTAGTTTCCTCTTTCATTTGTCTGAATTCGCTTTTAGTTAAAAAATAGGTGTGCGGGTCTAATGTTGCTACCATGCCTTCTATTGCACCGTAAATTAATTTTTTAGAATTTTCATTTTTAACATAATTCTTTTCTATTAAAGTATAGACTTTAGAAAACAGTCTGATATTCTTTAACGCATCTGCAGATATATTTGCTTTTTTCAGATAATGCTGCGATGTTTTTACCGAAGCGGCATTTTTTATATATGTCTTAACAACATTACCTGCCGCATCAGACCTTACAGGAAATATTAACGGCAATATCGCAGCCAGAAAGAAAAACAGCAAAACATTTTTATTTTTCAATTAAATTCCTCCAAATACCAATACTTATGATCGCCTGTTAAAATAAACTGCTCCAGATTCTTATTTTTATGAATTTACTTTATGACAATAAATTTTATATCATGATGATTTTTACTTCTAATTTTACTTTTAATTTTATGAATCAATTTTATAACTTTCTTTCTTAAAAATCTACTGTTTTTATTATTTGAGTGAGATTCTTCAGTCTTCATTCTATTAACATTATTCATATAATTTTGCGAATCCGCAATAATTTTTTTTAATTTTAATTTTGATTCGGATAGACTGTCTATTTCTTTTTTAAGCTTCTTTCTTTCAACTACTATTTCTTTATTGATTTTAGCAAATTTTTTATCGCGGTTTAGTAATTTATTTAATTTATATTCTTCATGGTTAAGTAAATTTTTTAGAATATAATTAGAAATGACGTAATTACTATTTTTATCGGATAAGTTTATTATATCAGCATCTCTTTCTTCGTTTATTACAAAAATATCTTTCAAAAGCCGTGTAACGATAAAACCTGAATTTTTAATTTTTTTTTTCAATTTTTTTAATATTATATCCGTATATTTAATTTTATGATTTAATTTATTTGATTCTTTTTTCTTTTTTTCTGAATCTTTATAAAGTTTATTTAACGATAATTTATATAATTTTAATTTATTAATTATCGATAATGAACTTTCATAAAATATATGTCTATGCTTAATAAACGGAGACGTAGACGCCGCAGATTTTGCCGTCCCTGCAAACAGTATAAAAAATACGGCTACAAATAGAATTTTTTCAAGTCTTTTTAATGACATTTTTTAATAAGTTAGAAAAATTTTCTTGATGAAAAATAAGTCCCCAAAAAACCGGATAGTAAGGCAATGAAAAAAATAAGAAGAATATCAAAACCGTTTAAAAATATAATATTAATTTTAAAGAAAGAAAGAAATTTATTGAATTTATAATATATAAAGATATTAAATATAGCGGATAGCAAAATCAGCGATAAAATAAACGCTATCACCGAACCCATAGCGCTTTCTATATACATCGGAATTTTTATATAATTATTCGTAGCGCCTATCAGTTTTAATATTTCAATATCGTTTTGTTTTCTTAATATAATAAGTTTAATGGCACTGTAAGAAACAAAAACGGACGAGATAAATAAAAACAGCAAAACAATAAATCCTATCATTTTAGTGAAAAAAACAAATTGATTTATTTTGTCTTCCATAAGTTTGCTGTAATAAACAAATTTTATATGCCTCATAGATTTTAAACGCAGATATATATTAGACAGATATATTTTGCTTATATAATTCGGTTTAAAATATATCTTAATAATACGCGGAAAATACGACGGTTTAATCTTAGCTAAGATAGTTCTTATGTTAGGCGTGTGTTTGAGCATAAATTTATATGATAATTTATTGGAATAATACTTAACTTTTTTTACGCCTTTAAATTTTTTAATTTTATTTATAATATTAGCTGCTATTATTCTATTAGTAGGATGTGCTCCATTACTGTGCGTATTTTCTGAATTTTTTAAAAAAATTATCATGGTATTATTTTTTTCGAATGAAAGCATATAATTATAAATGTTAATATAGCTGAGCATAAAAAAAAGCATAATAAAAAAAGAAAATGACATTATGCTTAAGGCAAAGATATTCCCTGCGATATTTGATTTAATATTCAGAAATGCTATTTTGATATAATTATTTAAATAATTAATTTTTTGTGATATCAATGACTCTTGCCCTTCCTAATTCAATTAAAGTTTTATCATGCGTTGCTATTATCATAGTCGTTCCTTTATTATTGAACGATTTTAATATGTCTATTATAATTGATGCCGTTTCGAAGTCAAGGTTGCCGGTAGGCTCATCCGCAATAAGCACAGACGGATTCTGGACAAGGGCTCTTGCTATAGCAACCCTTTGCTGCTCACCGCCTGAAAGACTCAGCGGATATTCGTCTTTCTTTTGGTATAATTCAACAGCTTTTAGAATTTCTGTAACGTTTTTAGCGATAATAGAACCTGAAACTCCTGAAATTTCAAGTCCCAGCGCCACATTCTGAAAAACGGTTCTGTTAATAAGAAGTTTAAAGTCCTGAAAAACAAATCCGATTTTTCTCCTTAAAAAAGGAATTTGTTTAGGATGGATGGCGGAAATATCCTCATTAAAAACATTAATTTGACCGTGCGTCGGTTTTTCCATAGCGATTACCATCTTCATAGTGGTAGTTTTGCCTGCGCCCGATGGTCCGGTTATAAAGACAAATTCTCCTTTATATATATTGAAGGATAAATCCCTTAAAATATAATTTTTATCATAGGATTTATAAACATGCATAAATTCTATCAAAATAGTTAAAACCTCTTATATTATCTTATATTATTAAACTTTTTAGCCGCATCCAGCGGGTCTTCGGCTCCGGCAACGGCGCTTATTACCGCAACGCCTTTAATACCGGTATTTATTATTGTTTCTACATTGTCTAAGTTTATCCCGCCGATAGCTATAACAGGTATTTTTACGGAACGGCATATTTTTGCTAACATATCAGCGCCTATCGCTTTGCCGGCATCCGATTTTGACGATGTATTAAAAACAGAACCTGCACCGACGTAGTCCGCACCTTCAGCTTCTGCTTTTTTAGCTTCGTCCGAATTTTTAACGCTGACGCCTACAATTAATTGAGGATATATTTTTTTAATATAGGTCAGCGGCAAATCGTCGTCTCCGACGTGGACGCCGTCTGCTCCGGAAAGAGCTGCTATATCTGCACGGTCATTAATAATTACGAGAGGTTTGTTTTTACCGCTGCCGTATAAACTAAAAAATTTCATCAATTTAACCGCAATATAATACAAATCTTTACCGTTTATATTTTTATTTCTGAGCTGAAACAGAAAAGTTCCGCTCTTAACAGCAATACTACCCAGATTAATAATTTCATCGGTGACATCTTCAGCACTGCCTACGTATTCAGGGGTTATAATGTTCAATATGAATTGTGTATTAAATTGTTTATTAAAAGTATTAACTTTTAGAAATGACATAATTAATTTTATTTTTTTAAATATTTATTTAGTGTATAATAAAACTGAAAAATAAGACTGAAAAATAATCTCAAAAATATACATACTGGCAATATGCATCTTGGCAATATGATCGTATAATCTGTTATTATATATAAAAAATTAATATATTACTATAATATAAATATAATAGGCAGATTATTTTAAAATTGACAAACGGACCTTATTTATATTATAACAATACAATATTACAATATAAACTATTTTTAATTATTGTAAATTTTCCTTGACAAAAGTCATAGCTAAAAATAGAATAAAATATATTAAAGGAGGTGATTAATTTTGAAGAAGCTTACAGTGTTAATCGTAGGAATGTTTTTGGTTTTATCTACTTTAGCATTTTCCGGATGCGCCAAAAAAGCGGCTGCTCCTGCACCTAAAGCGCCTGTTGCGCCTAAAGTAGTAAAGGCACCTAAGGCACCTAAAAAAGTGGTTAAAAAAACAGCTAAAAAAACAACAGCTAAAAAGACAGCTATGGTAGCTAAAAAGACAGTAACAGCCAAAAAGAAATAAGCTAACTTATTTTTATTAATTTATTTTTAAAAGTTTATGCCTATAATTTTTTTATAAAAAATTTTTTTATAAAAGATTATGGGCATTTTTTTAAAATATTGATTCAACCGAAGTTATATTTATATTTTTTTCTAAGACTTCTGCTAATAATTCAAAATTATAATTTTTAATTTTTTTATAATAAAAATCATGGTGCTGGGCGATATTTTCATTAATAATTAAATTTTGAACGCGTTTATTTCTGCAATCTTTATTCTTTATTTTCTTTTTTACCAGCGCGGAAACTATAATATTTCTGAATATATCGTTCTCAAACAAACCGTGCACATAAGTTCCTATTAAAATATTATCGCTATCTTGAGATGTAGATATAATTCCTTTTCCTGCAAAATCACTGAATATTTCTTCCGTTCCGATATTCGTTTCTTTTGCGCCGGCAGTATTGAAGTTGAAAGATGACACTCCGTTATGTATTTCGTAGCCGTCAAGCACTATCTCTTCATAGCGTTTATCTGCAAAAAAATCTAATTTATTATTTATTTTATACTTCCGGTTAAAAAGTATTTTTTCTTTTCTTATCACGGTTTCCATATCAAAAAAGCCGAGACCTTCAATGGTTGATTCTTGAGATTCCAGCCGCATAGGGTCATTTATATTCTTTCCCATCATCTGGAATCCGCCGCATATACCGATTATAATACCGTCTGAGTTATTGCGATAATTTTTAATGCAGTTAAATAATCCATTTTTTTTAATTTTTTTTAAATCTGGAATAGTAGATTTTGTTCCGGGGATAATAATTATATCAAATCCGTTTAAATGTCGGGATATATCTACATCCTGTGCAGGTATATTTTTAATAAAAGATGCATCAAATCTGTCATCAAGAAAAAGAGGGTCAAATTCATTAAAATTTGAAATACTGTCTAGCTGCACTATTCCGATTTTAAACCGGCTGTTCTTATTTTTCAAAGCTTCGGATTTAAATTTCCTGAATCCGTGAGCTGTAAAATTATTCTCATCGGATATTATTTTTTTAATTCCGTCGTAGTATTCCAAACTCAGACTGTCTTCAGCTTCTATATATAAATTTTCTATGTACGGTACAACTCCTAGACATAAAATACCTATTTTTTTTTCTATTATTTCAATCCCCGGTTTAAGAATTGATTCGTCCCCTCTAAATTTATTAATAACAAATCCTTTTATTAATTTTTTCCATTTATCCGGTAAAAGCATTACAGTACCGTAAATAGACGCGAACGCGCCTCCGCGTTCTATATCCGCTACAAGTATCACGGGAATATTATAAAGCTCGGCAAAACCCATATTCGCGACATCGGCGTCATAAAGATTTATTTCTGCGGGACTGCCCGCTCCTTCAATAATTACAATATCATTTTTATCTAACAGTTCTTCAAAACTCTTTTTAATTACCTTGACAAATTGAGCTTTTTTAGAATTATATTCCTGAAAAGTCATATTGCCGAAAAATTTTCCGTTTAAAATCAAATGCATCAGATTATTTTCAGAAGGTTTTATTAAGATAGGGTTCATAAACTTTGTGGGTTTTATGCCGGCTGCTTCAGCCTGCATAGACTGAGAACGCGCAATTTCAAAGCCGTCGTCCGTCACATAGCTGTTTAAAGACATATTTTGTGGCTTAAAAGGTGAACAGTTCAAACCTTTATTTGCAAAATAACGCAAAAAACCCGCCGTTATAGAACTTTTACCGGCAGAGCTTGATGTTCCCTGAATCATAAAATATTTAGCACTCATTGATTATTTATTTTACAATTTTTATATTATAAATAATTAGCACTAGCATCGTACTATTTTATTATTTTTTTACTCTATTTTTTACTGTTCATTTAACGCCGTTTCTTCTTCAGAAACGACCTTAAAAAAAATATCTACTATATTCGGGTCAAATTGCGTCCCTGAACATTTTTTTATTTCAAGCAGCGCTTTTTCTTTAGGCATAGCTTTTCTATAAGGACGGTCAGTGGTCATAGCGTCAAAAGTATCTATAACAGCTATAATTCTTGAGCCTACCGGTATCGAATTGCCTTGCAATCCCTCAGGATATCCTTTTCCGTCGTATCTTTCCTGATGATGCAGAACAATATTTGCTACCGGAGCTAAAAATTTTATCTTTTTTAATAAATTAAAACCTATTTCAGGATGTTTTTTTATTTCTTCATACTCCTCATCGGTAAGTTTGCCCGGTTTATTCAAAACAGAATCTCTTATACCGATTTTACCGACATCGTGTAATACGGCGCCATATTTTATATCTCTTATGGCAGCTTCGCTTAAACCCAATTTTGCGGCTATTAATGTCGCATATTCCACAAGCCTGTCTCCATGGTTTTTAGTATATTCATCTCTTGCTTCTATCGCTTCAGACATAGAATTAATAGTTTCAAAATGCGCTTCTTCTACCGCATTAAGACTTTCGGCATTTGACAGCGCCACCGCAATGATGTCTGAGACAGCCGTTAAAAAATCTAAGGAGTCTATTAAACCGGCAGCATTATTTGACTTATTATTTGCATATTTCTTTTTATACCCGTTTTGATTGTCCTGTTTTTGTAAGTTTTCATTTTTAAGACTACTCTCATTTAAAAGAAAAATAAATCCAATAAAATTTTTTTCCGTTTTAAGAGGGATTATTATCTCGCACAGCTCAAATAAATCCTTAAAAGATTTATCATTTTTTTCTTTTCTGCTTTCTTTTTTGTATATATTTTCGCTGCCGTTATTTTTACTGCTGTCTGCTGCGTCGTTCTTGTTATAATTATTATTATAATTATCGACTTCGGATGAGGAAATTATTCCTGCGTGTTCAAAAATATTTTCATTAATATTTCTGATGACGGGTTTAAAAATTTTTAGACAGTTTAAGCATAATTCTTCCCCCGCAATAAATGATGACGGTAAAGTAATGAATTGCGGCGGCGCTGACTTGCCGCCGGTATTCTCGGTTTTGCCGAAAGCATATGTCGTAACTTCTTCAACATCACTACGGTTGAAGTTTCTATTATCTATTATGCTTTCCGCTTCGCGTGTTTTACCTTGTTCTCTTATATACAATTTTAATAATTTGAGGCGCAAACTTCTAAAATAAGGACATTCTGTGCATTTAGAAAGAATTGTATCTGATTTTTCGCATTTGAAAAGATTTGAAATTTCGTTAATATACGCGCATTGAAAATTTGGGGACGTGTAACATTGCAGCGTGCTGTTATATAATTCACATTCAGGCTTACCGCAATTAAAAAATTCATAACAAAATTTATTCTCTTCTTTATCTACAAAATACACTGCGGCGGCGCTTACGCCGGTAAATTCTATTAATTTATCTGCGCTTAAGCTTAAAATATTAGACAAATCAAGCGAAGATGAGACTAAATTAGATACCGAAAGAAGAGTGCCGATTTTTTCACTTTGCTGTTTTTGATTAAGATATAAAAAATTTGCGTTTTCAAATAATGTAGAATTATAAATAAATATTCCGCCTAATAATGCGATAAAATTACCGATTTCTTCATCCTGCTCCGAAAATTCGCAAATATCTTCGGAATAAATATTAAGAGCTCCTAACACTAACGGTCCGGCAAAAATAGGTATGCTCAGAAGGGACGTCATTCCCGAGAACTGTTTCTCAACTTCATAGTAAGCATCGGTTAAATTTTCTTTAAAATCTTTAATAACAATGGGTTCGCCGTTTTCAATAACAGAACCGATTATGCTTTCTCCCATATTGAGCGTAAAATCTTCTTTGATAAATTGATTTTTTTTATAGTATTTTACGCAATCTATTTTATCCGATAATTCCGGACCTCCAGGTTTAGTAAGTTCATCATTAACAACAAATATTGTAATTAAATCGCTTTTTATAAATTTTGAAGCAGTTATAGCAATTTTTTCATATACATCTTCCTTTGAATTTTTTGACAATAAGTCTTTGGACATAAAATACGCAATTTCAGGAAATTCTACCATAATCAGCCTTTATTTACCCTGTCTATGTTTATCCATTTTTTAATTCTTTCTTCCCTGATAATATCCGGTTTCTTATTTTTTAAATCGTTAATAGTTTCGAGTATAATATTCTTTAAACCGGCCGCCGCATAAAATTTGTCTCTATGCGCTCCACCCGGAGGTTCCTGTATTATTCCGTCTATAATTCCCATGCCGAGTAAATCTTTAGATGTAAGCTTCAGCGCATTTGCAGCCTCTTCGGTTTTAGATATATCTTTATATAAAATAGAGGCACATCCCTCAGGGGATATTACGGAATACATAGAATATTCGAGCATGAAAACCTTATCTGCAACCCCGAAAGCAAGTGCTCCTCCGCTTCCTCCTTCGCCTATTATTATAGCTATGACGGGTACTTTTATGTTAAGCAGCGTATAAATTGAACGGGCGATAGCTTCAGACTGTCCTCTTTCTTCAGCTCCGAGTCCCGGGTATGCGCCGGGGGTATCTATGAATGTTACAACCGGAATTAAATATTTTTCAGCAAGCTTAAAAAGTCTTTGGGCTTTTCTGTAACCTTCAGGATTAGGCATACCAAAATTCCTCTGCATTTTATCTTTAGTCGTTCTTCCTTTTTGATGTCCGACTACAAGAACTTTTTGAGGTTTTGATGCAGCATTGTCTTTTTTAATAAACCCGAATCCTCCGACGACGGCTCTGTCATCCATAAATGCCCTGTCTCCATGCATTTCTATAAAATTATCGGTAATAATATCTATGTAGTCTAAAGTATGGGGTCTGGAAGGATGCCTCGAAAGCTGAGCAATCTGCCAGCTATTTAAATTTTTGAATATTTCATTTATCAGCTTATCCCTTTTAAGTTCAAGGCTTTTTATTTCTTCGTCTGCATTTGCCGTACTGCTGATATTAAATGTTTTCAGTTCTTCTATTTTATTTTCAATTTCGCCTATCGGTTTTTCAAAATCTAACAAGTATGCTGCCATAATTTTTACAGTATATTTATTTTAATTTATAAATTATTGGTAAAATATTTTACATTAGATTATTCTTATACTTTGCGCAATATCTGTTTTTCTCAAAGCTTCTATATCAACTAATATATCATCGTTTAGTTTTATCTCGATATTTTTTGCCTTTATTAAAACCTTTGATGTTCCGCTGCAATTTATAAATCCGATTTTTAGCCGATTTATGAAACTTTTCAATTCTTCTTTGTTTTTATCATATATATTTTGCGGTGAAATTTCAATAACACATAGCTTATTATTGTCAATATTATCAATGTTATTATTATTGTTATTTTTAGTATTGTTAATGCTATTATTATTTTTATTAATATTATTACCATTTTGCGCATTTTTCAAGCTTTTATTATTTTTAATAATGTAACTGTCTAATAAATCAATTGTATCCCCGATAATTTTAACATTATAATCGCGCGCGTCAAAATCTTCATCATCGGTAAAATTTTTGCCGTCTTTATATTCATTTTCACTATTTTCACTGTCTTCATAAGAATTATTATTTTTTTGTGCGGCAGAATCTTTTTTTGATGTACTTGAACTTATCCGGTCTGACGACTCGTCAACCCTGCCGGAAATAACAACAGGTTCAGAAGTATTAAATATATTTTCATATTTTATATAATTTTTAGGAAAAAAAACAACATCAACAGATACGTCTGCATCGCTTAAAACAAATGACGCCATTTTTTCATTGTTCCTGGTATTATGTACCTTCAACTGATTGACAATCCCGCATAGAACGTATTTCTTTTTATCATTTCGAGCATATTTTTGTTTATAATTAAAATTTTTCGCGCCGTCAGAATTAGACCCGCAGCCGTCATTATTTTGAACGCCGCCGGTGCTTGCATTTAACACGCATTCTTTTATGAAAGATGAAATGGAATAATCGGTAATAAGACTTATTTTTTCTTCATAACCGTCTAAGGGATGACCGGAAATATAAAAGCCTATCGCTTCTTTTTCATAAGCCAAAATCTCTTTCTTATTATCCTGAATTGCAGCGGCATCTTCGGCAGACACGAGAACTCCATTAAAACCTTTGCTCCATTCGTTAACAGACTTATTAGATGAAGAAGAAAAACACGCCTCATCCGATTCCGTATTAAACAGCAGCGGCAATTCAAATTCATCCGATGTTTTCTTTTGTCTTATAGAAGCGGCTTCCTGCATTACCTGTTCCAATTTTTCGAGCATGCCTCTTCTTGTTTCATAGCCGTTAATATCTAAGGCTCCGCTTTTAATTAGATTTTCTATAGTTCTTTTATTAACTTTTCTGGTATCTACCTTTGTACAAAAATCAAGCAAATCCTTATAGTTACCGTTTTCTCTTTCAGATAAGATGGATTCGATAGCCGCGTCTCCGACATTTTTTATTGCACCCAGTCCTATCTGTATAACATTTTTTTCATCTAAATCGGCTGCAGCAGAGACAATATCTGCGGCATATTTTGACGCATTTTTAATTAAATTTTCTTTAATATCAGGATGATTCTTCAACGGTAAAACGGTAAAATGTTTTGTAGAATAATTTACAGATGGCGCAATTATTATTGATTGATTAGATTCATTGATTATTTTTGCAAGTTTATCCGTATTTGACATTTCGCTTGAAAGCAATGCGGCAATAAAATAATCGGGATAATTAGCCTTAAGATAAGCAGTCATATAAGCTACAAGAGCATATGCGGCAGAATGGGATTTATTAAAACCGTATTCTCCGAATTTTGTTATAAGCGAAAATATTTTTTCGGAAATGCTATCGTCAATATTATTACTTTTACATCCTTCTATAAATTTGTTCCGCATTTTTTCAATAAGTTCCGCATTTTTTTTACCTACGCCTTTTCTCAAAACATCGGCGTCGCCCATAGAAAAATTAGCTAATTTAATAGCAATCTTCATTATCTGTTCCTGATATAATATCACGCCGTATGTTTCTTTAAGAATATCCTCTAATAGCGGATGCAGATATTTAATTTTTTTAACGCCGTTTTTAGCTTTAATAAAATCATCAACCATGCCGCTGCCGAGAGGGCCAGGTCTGTATAACGCCACAAGAGGAATAATATCTTCAAGCGATTTCGGAGCCAGCTTTAAAAGCAATTCTTTCATTCCTGAACTTTCAAGCTGAAAAACACCTGTCGTATCGCCGCTTGAAAGAAGTTTAGATGTTTTTAAATCGGCTAAATCTATATTATAAATATCAAATT
>JAJYQS010000062.1 GCA_021794475.1 bacterium
ACCGAATAAAAAAATCCTATCGACCTTATATCCGGCTTTTTCGACTTCTTCGTTAATTATCGTCTTTGCAATCTCGAGATTTTTATTTAACGTCTTTTCCATACAATTTATTATAGCATAATAAATATAATAAAACTGCGTTACTCCGTAAAACCCTTGACCGCTCCCAAAAGTCCTGTAATTACCTTTTGAATTCTCACGGGATCCTTAAACGCAGATATGCTTTTTAGGAGCTCCTCGAAGTCTTTGTATTCCAAAAGACGAAGTATCTCGTCGGGCATATAGCCGGCAAGGGTGAGGTATTCGGCTACCGGTTGCTTAAATTCTTCGGCAAGCTTAATTATTTCTTCTTTGGAAAGGACGTCTAATCCTTCCATTACCTGTTTAATCTTTTCCGTTCTTTTTTTTGCAGATACGTCTTTCTTAATGCGGGCTATGAAATTATCCGGCATGCTGTCTTTTTTAAGAACGATTTTTTTAAGGACGTCGTCCGGTATTTTGTCTTGAAGCTTTGCTTTGGCAAGGAGCAAATATAGTTCGTCTTTGGTATTGCCGTCCACTTTAAACATATCTATTATTTGGTCTAAAAGCTCCATGCTCGGAAGCCTCTTATCGACTTCTATTAAGTTTAAATGAACTGCAGCTACTTTAAACTTTTTGGACATAGAAGCTATGGAGATATGCTTGCTCTGCCTGATTTCTTGAAGAATGCGACCTAAGGTTTTTTCCTGCGGCATAATTGCTCCCTTTAAATATCGGTTAATTAAACTATTAATTATATAAATATAACTAATAGTTATATATTATAACTTGATAGTTTATGAGTGTCAAGGAAGTTTTATTTTTGAAAAAAGGCGGAAAAATAAGGAAAATAATAGGAGATATAAAAACAAAAAAGCTAAATGTAGTTAAATGTCATTAAATGTAAAATTACATTTGGCGTATTTAGTGTATTTGACTACATTTAATTACATATTGTCAGACATTTATAATATTTTGATAGTTTTACTATCTAAAATTTACACAATTAAACTAATAGTTATATAAATATAACTATTAGTTTAATTTAAAAAAAAGGATTGACAAAATAAAAAACTTAGGATATATAATATACAAATATTTATTCTAAATAGCAAATTTAATAAATGGTAAAAAGGAGGCTTAAATATGCCAAAAAAAGAGCGAAAAACCGAAAGAATTATGATACGTCTAACAAAAAGTCAAAAAAAAGATTTTGAAAAGATTTTAGAAATACAAAACAAAGACATAGCCAAGACACTAAGGGAATTTGTGGATAATTACATTAATGCGTATAGGACATTAATAAATTTTAGTAATACAAAAGGAGATGATAACGATGATAACGATAAATAAAAATTATAATATTTATGACGCAATTTTTGATTCGTTATATTTTAAGAATAAAAAAATCGAATTCTCAGTTGTAAATTTAGTTAAAACATTTTTTTTAGTGCCCGCCTTCATCGAAATTTTTTTTAGAACATACAAAAAATTATCACAAAACCTCGAAAAACTAAAAGTAATAAAGCTAATTTTAAAAGAAAGCAAAAAAATTATTATAAATAATACAAAAAATACACGAAAAATCGCGACCGAAGCGGCAGAAAGCAATGCTCCGCCAACCGCGCCGCCGATTATCTATTATCTTGGAGGTGCAAAATGGCTAAGATAAGCGATTATACGATACTTGATATCCTGCAAGCCTCCGGCGTCGAAACAATGAAAGTCGGCAATAATACTGTTTGCCGCTGTCCTGTTTGCCATTCGGGCGAACCCTTGAAAAAAGACAACTTTGAAGCTCAGATTAACGATAATTCTGAAACACCAACCTTGTATTGCCATGCTTGTGGCAAAGCCTATACAAGAACGGAACTCATCAAGGAATTAAATTTATATAATGTTCTTGATATACCTGAATATGACGAGACCCGCCGCTTCGAAAAAAAAGAAAATATTAAACCTGCTACGGTAACGCCCGCAGACCATAAAGCAGAAATAGAAAGACTTTTATCGCTTGAGATACCGCCAATTTTATGGGGCAAAGACGCCAACAGCTTTAAAAATATAAAACTTACGCAATATGCAGGGCAAAACCGCTTACTTATTACTGCTCCTAATTCGTCGACGATAACCAGAAACGCAGGTTCGATAAAGTGGAAATGGCAGGGATCGCAGCCGATTTTTAACCGCCTGACTGATAAAAGCATTGTTTTTATTGCGTCTGGCGTTGCTGAATGGCTTATACTCGACTGGTTAGGGCTTGACTATATAGTTTTGCCGAGCGACTCAAAAAGGGCAGGATTAGCTGATTTTAAAGAGCAATTAGACGGCAAGGCGGTTATAGTCCTACCCGATCACGATAAAAGCGGCAGTTTTGACAAAGTGATAGAGACAGTAAAGCAGATAGCAGAGCAAGTTCATATTTGTAATTTTTATCAAGACCATGATTTCAGGGATTACGCCCGCCGGACAGCTCCCGCATTTAGCAACAAAGGTGAGTTTATAGATTCTTTACTATATAACATTTTTTGCGAACTGGGAGGCAACGAGGCAGCGGAATACATAACAGAAATCGATATATATAAACTTATACCATCTATTACAGATACAGAGCCTAAAGTCGATTATAGCCAATATCTCATTAATAATTTAATTAAAAATATTAAACCTATCCAAGATTTGAAAGTGTTAGGTCTAAAAATTCAATATCAAGCCATAATGGGAATTTTAGGCTCTACAAGCGCCGGTAAAACAGATATAGCCTTACAGCTTGCAGAGGAACACGCTAATATTGACGGGCATATATCATTATATCTATATTACGAGGGCCTAGATAATGAAATAGCTATCAGAGCAGAAAAAAAGAAAATGAGCGGGCAAAACGTCTATGCGATAGGTAATATAGTCGATTTTATGTTTATTGATGAGTTTATTAATAATTTTAAAAATAAAAAAATATTAATTGTAACCGATTATTATCAAGCCCTTGCATGGAACATATACCTTGCCTCAGACGATAGAAAAACAACGGCTTTAAGGGAATATATGACGCAAATTTTTGTCGAGCAAAATAAACTACGCATTAAGCATGAAAATATTTGCCTGCTCAATATTTATTCTATAAATAATGACGCAATACGAGAAACACGGCAACAACGAACCGTCAATCCGTTTTCGGTTCTTTCGGGAGCCAAGGAGGACGGCAACGTAGCCTACCAGGTCGATTACGCCTACGCTGCCTTGTTTTCGGACGATATGGTAAATTGGAAATTAAGCAGGTATGACGAGGACGGAAATTTAAGGCGATATATTAAGCTCGCAAGCGCCAAGCCCGCCCGCGTAGGTCTTGAAAGCGGCAACCCGATATACGAATGGGAGAACGGCCGATTTAAACTAATTGATAACAACATTAGCTATAATAATAATGACAATTATAATAATTATGAGGTAAGATACGAAAATGAATACGAAAAAGCGGGATTTTAAAGAATTCAAAAATAGCAATACGACGGTCTCTATAATTAGGTCGGCAATGTTTACACCAACGATAAAACGCAATAAAAGCAAAGGGCAAGATATTACATTCCAAAATCAATGGGCAAGTCTAAAAATACCGGCTAAATATAACCATTTAACACAAGTTCATTTAAATATCTTAGATTTAATTTTCGCAAATGCTACCGAAACATTAAAGCTCCAAAATGGCGAATTAGTGGTAAAATTTAGCGTCTGGAAAATATTAAAAGCGTTAGGGCAAATGGGATATAATTATGAATGGCTAAAAGATAAATTAGACGATTTGCAAACTACTTTAACCATATTAAAGACAAAAAACTATGAATTACATGAAACTATTTTGCATTTTCATAAGTGGACTAAAACGGCTAATCCTGATAGTCCTAAAAACTGTTTTAACAACGATAATTACGGCAAACTATACGGCGTTTGTTTTAATTCTTCTTTTGTTAAATTTTTTGATATAGACGTAAATTTAAGCTATATTAAAATTTTACCAGATATATTATCGCTTAAAAGCGGCGTTCTACAAGCTTTTGTCAGGTTTGTAATATCGCATGATAAGCTAAATATGAAACTCATCGACGTTCTAATGTCAATAAGGGCGTTTGACGATAATATAACCACAAGAACAAAAGAAAGAATACTAAAAAAGATAAATGATAACGCTAATATACTATTTAGTAAATTTCAGATTAAAATAGAAAACGGCATAGTATATTATGACCATTCCAATACTGACAAAGTTTATTTTCTAAATAATCATACCCTTTAAACCCTTTAAATATATACTATTATCAACCGTATTGATAATAGTATATATTTTACCTTAAAATATCAAAAACCAGCAAAGCCGCATAAAACCTATTCAAAAAAAAATGCGACACTATTTAATAAGTGAGGCGACACTATTTAATAAGTGAAAACGCAAAAAACGACACTATTTAATAAGTGCTCAAGAGATCTCAAGAGTATTCAAGAGAGCGTATCTCTTTTTTGATACGCTTACGCTTCTCAAAAAGAGATACGCAAATTGTTTAGCACAATTTAAAAAAAAGAAAACAAATTATCCGCAATGCGGAAATTTGATTTGAAAAAAATTAATTGTCGTAGTCTTTTTTCTTTTTTTTATTAAGTTCTTCTAACGCCTCGGCAATTCTTTGCGTATTTCTTGCAGTTATATAATTACCAAACAATGATTTGCCGACAAAACCCATGTTGTCAAACTCTTTATCTACAAAGCTTTTTTTGTTTTCTTTGTCATAATTAGGATTATGCAACACATTGCGTAATGCAACAAATCCAAGTATTGCAAATAAAATACCTAAAAAACCGATAATAAAAGCTAACATTTTTACCCCCTATTTTTTTTGACTTCGTTGGATATATCGTTTATTATTTTTGCGATATGCTGTTTTTCCGTCATTTCAAAATCAACCCCTAAAATAGTTCCTAAAACTAAAGCTAAAATTAAAACTCCGCCGGCGGCAAAAAACATATCGCCTAAAAACGGAATAATCCACTTAAATATAATTCCTAAAACGGTGAAAGCAACAGCAAATATCGTATAATACGCCTTTTTGCTTAATTCAGGCTTGCCGTCCGATTTATGCGACGAATAGTTTTTGTTTGCAGTATTTTTGCTTCTTTTGTAAAGATAAACGAGCGAAACAACGATACCGACAACAATTAATTCAGGATAACCGATTCCATACATAATTTAGCCTCCGATTTAATTTATTATTTTTCTTAATTATATCCTTTATTTTTTAAATTTCAATTCTTAAAATCCTTTCTAATTTGACCGTTAAGGGCTTTCATTTTAATTTTAGGTTAAAACATTAACCTAAAATTAAAACGTCTTAAAATCGATTTTAGAGCGGTTTATCGTTTTAATTTGCATTACTCTAAAGAGTAATTTTTTTTTCCAACCAGAAAGGAGCTCCGAAAAAACTGTCGTATTTGCCTTATAAAGCCTTTGATTTTTCGTTTAGGATAAAACCATTTAATTTCAGTTTAATAAACTACAAGGAAAACAAAGTTTTATATATTCTGTTTAAAAATCAACTTAAATTTTGCAAATTTATTCGCAGGTTTAAAAAACTCAACAAAAATATAATTTTTAAAAAAAATCTTGACATTTTACTAATAATCTAATAAGATATAATAATAATACAATCATACAAAAAATAAGGTAGAATATGAACAACGAAGTCGTTATTAATTATATAATCAAAAAATTTAAACTTAAAAATTTAGACGAAAATAAAAAAATATTTTCTTTAAACGATATTTTGAAGCTTGCACGAGATGCAGATTTTATTCGAAAAAGCATTTGTCATTTTACTAAAAAAAAACAAAAAGAATTAATCGAAACTTCGCGTTTTAGTAAAGTTGAACGTTTTGTTTACAATACATATAAGAACTTTTATCTCAAAAAACAATATGAACTCAAACAAAACAACGAATTTAGAAAGAAAATGACGTTAAATATTATTATTTCTTATTTGAAAGTTTATTTCAAGATATATAAAATAAACAAAAAAACGATTGAAATGGTCAACAAAATGAGACACAAAGCTTACTACTATGTGTTTAATAAAAAAAAAATAGGAGGATAATATGCATATTTTTCAATTTTCTGACGGTTTGGCAAGAGCAAAAAAGAGCGGCTATATTAAAAAAAGAAGAAAAAAAGGTGAAAAAAAGGAGTACGCAGAGTGGCTTTTTTTGAGTAAAAACTTCGAAGTCGTATTTGAAATAAATGCGAATTGGGTCAGCGATTTTCAAGAAAATTTGGCACGCGTTTATTATGACGATTATATCGCATTTATCGACAAAACAGGGAACGAAGTCGCAAAAATTGAGAATAACAATATTAACAATATTGATTGGATAGATGATTTTAAAGAAGGGCTTGCAAGGGCGCAATTCAAGGACGGGACAATGTGTTATTTTGATAAAGAAGGCAAAATAGTTTATCGAACTCAATGACTTCTTATTTTATTTTTTTCTTGACTCAATATCTAACTTGTTATAATAATATTACTAATTAATACTAAAAAAAAAATAGGACTACGATGAATAATAATTTAAAAATCAAATTCAAAAAATTTTATAAATTTTTGCTTGCGCTTGAGCTATTAATTTTTTGTTTTTTCCCTTTTGCTCGTATTTTTTTAGCTGATAGTAAAATATTATCATACTTAGCTTTTTATTTCTCAATTGTTTTTTCAACTTCTATTATTATTTATACGCTTTTCTACAATTTTGATGAAACTGAGTTAAAATCAATTTATTATTTAATTATGCTATTTTATATACCAATTATGTTTATTATCGAAGGTTTGTTTAATTTGATTATTATCAAAAATTATTATTTTTTATCATTTTATTACAAAATTGCATATATATCATCGTCAATTTTTTTAATTGTATTTTTTCTTTGTTTTTCTGTATGTGGATTTATTAGTATCAGTTCGAATAAATTTTTATATTTGCATAATTTTTTGGATAATTTTTATAAAAAACTCGATATGATTGCAAAAAGAAGAGTCGAAAAATCAAAAAAAATGAAGGAAGAGAAAAATATATGACGCTTTTACTTACAAGCTACGGCAATGGAGCTTTGCTTACGAAAGTCATAATGGGTGTAAGCTATATAATGTCAAATAAAAATTATTTGACATTAATCCAACTCGTTATAATTTTATCTTTTGCAGTAGGATTAATCGTCTCCCACAGGGAAAACGTAACGGGAGGTTCGGTAGGACTAAAATTAATCGGCACTCTTGCCGTTGCGGGAGTCGTTTGGTCGTCCTTTTATTTGCCTCAAGACACCGTTATCGTTTACGACCCTGTAAATAACTACCAAACTTCCGTCAAAAACGTTCCCGTGCCTTTAGCCCTGCCGATGTATCTTGAAAATTCGATAGGCGACGGACTTGCAAGCCTCTACGACGCATATATGGGTAAAAGCGGTTTTCCGTCCAGTTTATCTTACAATAACACCGGCTTTAACTGGGGTTCTATAGCTACCCAGCAGCTACAAAACGTCAACTTCGTAAATCCCTACGACCAAGCCACTATCAACAGCTATCTCGTAAATTGCTACTTTCCTGCGGTAATGTTGGGACACGCAAGCATATTGGATTTATACAATTCCGACAATATCTTGCAGACGTTACAGCAGGGTTCTCAAACGAGCGACGCTTTCTTGGCGGAAATTTACAGTACTGGTAGTCCGGGAGGCAACGGCGTAGATTGCAATACCGCGTATAATTACATCGTCGGCATGGTAAACGCTACCACGTCTACCGGCAGTGCCGCCCAGTCTTACGCCGCAACCCTTGACGGAAAGACGCAGGCGCACGGCTTGACTTTGGCTCAAGTAATGAACAATTTAGGTCCTGCGGCGGACTTTCTTTTAAACACCGGTCTTGACTCCCAGCAGTTAATTTCGCAGATGGCTCTTGCAAACAGTATGTCTCCCGCTTTTCAAGAGTTTTCGGCAAGATACGGAGTGCCGGACAACAATCTTTCGTTCGGCGTAGCGCAAACGGAATACCAGCAGCAAACCGTCTGGACGCAGACGGCTTTTATGGCAAGAATATTTTTGCCCATACTCCATTTCATTATGGAAGCTATCATATTCGGTTCTTTCCCTTTAATATTTTTAATGACTTTAATTCCGGGCTTTTCCAAAAAAG
>JAJYQS010000024.1 GCA_021794475.1 bacterium
AGTTAATACGGCGGATATGTTTTTTGTTGTTCAATTCACTTACTGATTTGCGGGAATAGCTCAGTGGTAGAGCATCACCTTGCCAAGGTGAGGGTCGCGGGTTCAAGTCCCGTTTCCCGCTCCATTCTAAACAGCGATGCATTTTTACTGTTACGAAAGAAATCGGTATCGTTTGATGTTATATGTTCGGCGTATATAGCCGAAGCTGTTTCGCCTACGAGAACCGCATCCGGTAAAATTTATTATCCATTGCTATATATGTTTTTATTGCAGTTTTTTCAGGTATATAAAACTTCGCCTCTTGCAAAAGAGCCGAAAATTCCAATCTCTTTTACGCCGTATTTTTTATAAAGTTCTTCTTTATGCTGCTTTAATATTTGAAGAATTTCATTTTTGTCTTTATAGTTTTTATTTTCTATAGCTTTATCATTTAACAAATTCATTTTGCCGCTTTAGAAGTATATCCTTTTCTTTCGTTTGCGCACGTGCGAGCCATCAAAGCGTAAGATTATTTTAAAAAAGTAAATATCAGATAAATGGAGCCTATTCTTTTAAGTTTGTTCGAAAAAGATATAAAAAAAATTACGAAATAGTTTTGAATTTCTCCATAAATTTTTCGGTGATTTCCACAAAAGCCTTTGCCGATAAAGAAAGATTATCTAAAGATTGCGCCGCTAACGCAATTTTTCTTTTTATTTCCGGTTTTATAGGAACGGAACATATTCCGCTGTAATTAAGCGGGATTGCAAGATTGGGAATAACGGCGGACTCGATACCTTCCCTGACCATTTCAATAATAGTGCCTATGTTGCGCGCTTCTATATTTTTAATTTCTTCCGTTTTCTTTATAGAATTCATTAAATTAGACGCTACCAGCATTCCGCAGCTTGACCCCTTGAAAGTTAAAAGCGGTTCGCGTGCAAGTTCTTTTATGCCTATGCTTTTTCTGGAGCACAGCGGATGTTTTTCGTTAAAAACTGCGAACATTTTGTATTCTAAAAGCTGAGCGGTTTCAAGTATAAAAATTATTCATTTGATTCATTATAATCCAGAACTTATAATATATATATTCAAGAGCATAGTTTGAAGTTTTTATAGCGCATATAATCCAATGCATAAATATTTTATAGTTAATTAAATAAGCAAACAAATTATGCGATTATATATTTTAGATTAGTAACAATCTCATTATGAATATTAACATCTTAATATAAATTAATATAAAAACGGGGTATCAAAATGAAAGATAATTGGAATGCCGAAGATTACGCAAAAAATTCTCAATGCCAGCTGCAATTAGGCGAAGAACTCATAGAAAAACTCTCATTAACCGGCAATGAATCATTGCTTGATATTGGATGCGGAGACGGAAAGATAAGCGCGAAATTATCAACAATTTTAAAAAAAGGAGAGGCAGTCGGGATAGATGCATCTGAAAATATGATAAATTTAGCGTCAAAAGAATTTCCTAATGATAAATTTCAAAATCTAACATTTTATCGAATGGATGCATATGAGATTAACTTTTCTAAAAAATTTGATGTTGTGTATTCTAACGCATGTCTTCACTGGATAAAAGACCATAGCGGCGTTCTCGGAAAAGTTCGCGAATGCCTTAAGCCGAAAGGCAGGATTTTATTTCAGATGGGCGGACGCGGCAATGTAGGCGAAGTCTTAAATGTCGTAAAATTAGTCAGTAATAAAGAAAATTGGAGCAGGTATTTCGATAATTTCGTTACGCCGTATTATTTTTACGATATAAAAGACTATGAGATATGGCTTTCTGAAAATCATTTTAAGTCTAATCGTTTGGAATTGATTGAAAAAAATATTAAACATTCAGGAGAAGAAAGTTTTAAGGGCTGGCTAAGAACTACTTGGTTTCCTTTTACCGACCGTTTACCTGAGGCATTAAGGGAAACTTTTCTTAACGAAGTGTCTGAAACTTATAAAATTGAGCATCCTGCCGATAAATCTGGCGCTATTAATGTAAAGATGGTTCGTTTGGAGGTCGAAGCGTACGCCGTCTAAATTTTATATATTGACATCAATTTGAATTCTTTTAAAATTATGGTCAAAATTAAAGGAGCATTTATTTTCTTTGAACTATAAATGTATAAAATTAAGATATTATTATTCTTATCATTTTCACTGTTTTTTGTGCTCACCCTGTTCCGTTCCGTAAATTCTTACGCTATGAAACCTCACGGCGTTATGATAAATAAAGTAAATTCATAATAATTTTTAGATTGTTTTTTTAAATATTTATTGAGATAATAAATTTGTAAAAAATGGATGGATTATTAAATGAGGCTCCTTGTCTAAACTGAGGCTAAACCGATATAGCGGCTCTCCAGTAAATAAGAATATAGTTCTATAATTAATTTATACTATATAAAAAAATAAAAAAACATTTAAAATAGACCTGATAACCGTATTTATAATTTTTTTTACAAAAAACGAGGGAAAAATATGAAGAAGATGTTTGTATTAATAAGTATATTTATGAGCTTAGCTTTTACTTCAATACTGCGAAAGACTAATATTAATTCTATTAATAATAAATGAAGATAAACATATGAAAATAAGCAAAGAGATTACAATCTCTATAAACAATAAAAATATAAACGGAAACATGGAAATTCCGGCTGCCGCCGAAGGAATTGTTTTATTTGCGCATGGGAGCGGAAGCAGCAGATTCAGTTCAAGGAATAGATACGTAGCAAAAATTCTGAATGAAAATAATCTTGGCACTCTTCTTTTTGACCTGCTCACAGAAGAAGAAGAAAAGGTAGATATATATACTGCCGAATATCGTTTTAATATAAGGCTTCTCGCCGAAAGGCTAATTATCGTCACAGATTGGCTACTTAAGGATAAGTCTACAAACGGTTTAAAGGTCGGTTATTTTGGGGCAAGCACCGGAGCTGCGGCGGCTTTAATAGCGGCAGCTAAAAAATCCGATATTATTTTTGCGGTAGTTTCAAGAGGCGGTCGTCCTGATCTCGCTATGGAGAGTTTACCTGAAGTTAAAGCACCTACTTTGTTGATAGTCGGAGGAGAAGACTTTCAGGTTATTGAATTAAATGAAACTGCTTTAAGAATGATTAATGCAAAAAAGAAGCTTGAAATTATACCCGGTGCAACCCATCTGTTTGAGGAACAGGGAGCATTGGAAAAAGTTGCGGCGCTTTCGGCAAAGTGGTTTATAGAAAACTTATAATTACTCATTTTTAAACATTTATTTAAACTATTTCTATTTAAATTAAACTATTTTAATTATGATTAATTTATTATTTATTTATTTAATTAATTAATATTTACGGGATGATTTTTATTATGTTTTACGATAGAAAAGACGCAGGGAAGAAATTAGCGGCAGCTCTTAAAGAATACAAAGACAAAGATGTTTTAATTCTTGCTATACCGAAAGGAGGTATAGAAGTTGCTTTAGAAGTAGCAAAATATCTTAATGCTGATTTTTCATTGGCTATTGTAAGAAAGCTTCCTTTTCCTGATGAACCAGAAGGCGGTTTCGGAGCAATTGCGGAAGACGGAAGTATATATATAAATAGTGAAACATCAAGGTATTTAGACGATGAAACAATCAAAATGATAGTAGATGAGCAGAAAAATGAAATTAAGAGAAGAATAAGCGTCCTTAGAAATGGAAAACCTCTGCCTGAACTTAAAGATAGAACGGTGATTTTGATTGATGACGGAATTGCAGCGGGTTCTTCTATGAGGGCGGCAATTATGCTCCTTAGAAATAATGAAACGAAAAAAATAGTCGTGGCTTCCCCTGTTGCAGGTGAAGAAATTATTCTCAAGCTAAAAAAATTGGCTGATAAAATTGTAATACTTGAAATGCCGCAGTTCTTCAGAGCCGTTGCCCAGGTTTATCAAAATTGGTACGATGTTTCCGACAGGGAAGCTTTAGAGTTAATTAAAGGATTCACAAATAAAGAAAATAATGAAAATTAAATTAAGATATCTATCAAGTTTTTAAAACGGGATAAGATAATAGAATAAAATTAGAATAGGATACCTGCCATAGTTATAATTATAATTGTAAGAAGTTTCATCGTTAAATTATTATTGCTGTATTAGCGGCATCAATTCTTATATATCTTATCGTTTAAAGCAATTTTTATATAATGTAAACTATGGTATAATTAAAATATATTGATTAATTAAATAACGCACATTATTTTAAGTAGAAATTAAATCTTGCTTAGTTAATTATAATTAGAAAAATTTATTAATGAAATAACGGCATAGCATTATTTTAATTTAAATATTTAAAAAAGGAGACGTTATATTATGCATGACACAAAAAGATGGAATCCGGCTAACATCAAAAAACATGAAGCAACCGACGAATCAGATTCTTATAAGAATGCACTATCATACAAAGATATGTCAATATGTAAAAAATGTCATAATATTTATCATAATAAAAGGTGGGTTCATGATGAGGCACTTTATAATTCTATGTTGAAGAATAAAGAAGAAATAAATTATGTAATTTGTCCGGCATGTTTAAAAATAGAAACAAAATTTTACAATGGCGTAGTAGAGTTAAGCGGCAGTTTTCTATTTGAACATAAAGACGATATTCTAAATCTCATAAAAAATACCGTAGAAAGAGCTGATTACATAGACCCATTGGAAAAGATTGAAAATATTGAAGAAGATGATGAAAAAAAAATTATAACAATATACACTACAAGCGAAGATCTTGCTCAAAGAATAGGAAAAAATATAGAAAAAGCATATAATGGAGATATAGAATATTCATTCTCGGAAAGAGAGCTGCTTCTGAGAGTTTATTGGAAAAGAGATTTATAAGATAGATTATATTATATTAGCAATCAATGATTGCACAATAATAAAATTTAGATAAAAACATAGGGCGATTAATGAAATGATAATGTGAAATAACAAATAATTATTATAATTTTACTACAATTATTTTTAAGATTAGCAATAATTAATTTGTTTGTTTCACATTTAGCTCTAAGAAATAGCTAATTAGCAATACGCCAAGGTTGTTTAGTTTTAGCGTGTTTAGACGATCTTTTTTAACCGATATATACCAATTATGCATGTGGAAGGTATTTTTATTTATGAAAGAAAATAACAATATGCCGGAAATATCGGACGAAGATATTAAGGCTGCATTTAAAGAAATAAATACATATATAGATATTTCTATAGAAGATTTTAAGGAAATCTATCTGCATGCATTAAGGCACGCAAAAAATAGACTGCTTAATATTTCCATCGACAGCGTTATGACTAAAAACATAATTTCTGTCACTGAAGAAGCGAATATTGATGAAGCTATTCATTTATTTTCAGAAAACAAGCTGCCGTATCTTCTTGTTCTCGACGATAGCAGCAGAATAAAAGGCATAATCACCAGAAAAGACATTTTAGTGGCTGCCGGCATCACTAAAGACTATACTATAAGGGATATTATCAGACATATAATAGGTGTTCCAACGCCGCACCGGCATACAGTCAACGACAGAACAGTTAAAGATATAATGTCTTCTCCTGTTATAACTATTCAATCAGGCAGCGATATTAAAGAAGCTGCTTTTAAATTAATAGAAATGAGGATAAACAACCTGCCTGTTGTGGATAAAAACAATAAACTTCTGGGGGTTATATCTACCGGCGATATTGTCAAAAATACGGGCGGCATTAAATTATGAAACAATATTTAAAAAAAATGAAAGGCGGCGGTACAAGTCCTCCTATAGCGGGAATCTCTGAAATTATATGGTCTGGTTTAGGTTCTTTTGTAGGAATTTTTGCAATTTCTTACCTCTCGGCAAAATATTTTATTCCTCTTTTTGATATTATGTTGGTTATCGGTTCCTTTGGCGCTTCCGCTGTTCTGATTTATGCAGCTATAAAAAGCCCTTTAGCTCAGCCGAGAAATCTTATAGGCGGACATATTCTTTCTGCTTTAGTGGGCGTGGCATGCTATAAATTTTTCGGAGATGACATTGTACTTGCTTCTGCTCTTGCAGTATCTTTAGCCATTATGGTAATGCTTGCGACTAAAACCCTGCATCCTCCCGGCGGAGCTACGGCACTTATTGCTGTAATTGGCGGTCGCGCAATATATCGACTGGGATTTCTTTATGCTTTAATTCCTGTTGGCCTCGGTGCGGTAATTTTATTGATTATTGCGCTTTTAGTAAACAACCTTGCCGGAAACAGAAAATATCCAGAGTATTGGTTTTAAAATAATTTATAAATCAGAAAACTAATTAAATTAGAAATTAGGTAAATTAGGGACAGGCACTATTTCCTTATCAAAAAATAATTAATTTTTATTTAATTTTATTAATTTTTATTTAATTTTATTTAATTTGGAGAATCTATTCATGAATATAACAGATAATATTAATTTGACTGACAAGGGAAATGATAACATAAATAACGAAATAATTACAGATGTCCTTATTGTCGGCGGAGGACCTGCCGGTATGATGACAGGCATTACGGCAGCACAATTTTGTCCAGGTAAAAAAGTTCTAGTTGTTCGTAAAGAATCCGATGCTGTTATACCATGCGGTATTCCTTACATATTTGGAACGCTTGGAGGCACCGACGAAGATATGGCCGGAAGATTGCCTTTAATTGCCGCAGGGGGAGAAATTTTAATAGGAAATATTGTTGAAATAGATAACATTAGACAAATAGCATATATGGAATATATTAATCAAGATTATAATAGCGAAGACGAACAAAATGAAAATATAGCAGCAGCAGACGGCAAAATTTCAGCGCAGTTCTTAACAGAAAATATAAATAAACAACAACGATTGACAAAAACAAATAATGGTAATTTAGTTTTAATTAAGTTTAACAGGCTTGTGCTTGCAACAGGAGGCAGAAATTTTATTCCTCCTATTAAAGGTACGGATCTTGAAGGCGTATTCAGTATCCAGAAAGACTATAACTATTTAGAGAATCTTTTTACTAATCTTATTCCAAAAGTAAAAAAACTTGCTATTATCGGAGGCGGTTTTATAGGGGTTGAATTTGCTGATGAAATAAGAAAGCTGGGTATTGAAGTGCATATTATTGAAATGCTGCCGCATTTAATGCAGGTTTCGTTTGACTTAGATGTTTGCGCAAAGGTAGAAGAAATTTTAGAATCGCGTGGTATAGCGGTGCATACAGGCTGTCAGGTTGAAGAAATAATATCTGACCCGTCAGAAAAAAAAGTTGCAGGACTGCGCATAAAAGACAAAGAAGATATTAAAGCCGATGCTGTTTTAATAGCAATAGGCGTGAAACCAAATGTAGAACTTGCAAAAAAAATTGGATTGACATTATCAAGATCAGGCGGAGTATGGGTTGACGCTTTTCAGAGAAGCAGAGAGGACGATAAAATATTTGCCGTAGGCGATTGTGCTCATAAGCAGGATTTTTTTACAAGAAAAGCTAATCATGCTATGATTGCATCGCAAGCTGCAGCGGAAGGCAGAATTGCAGGCATGAATCTTTATAGTTTGCGTTTATCACGTTATAATGCAGGCTCTGTTTCAGTGTATTCAAGCGAAATAGACGGGCTTGCTTTCGGAGTAGCGGGTTTAACGCAAGCTCAAGCAGTTGCGGAAGGTTTTGATATATTGATCGGCGAATCGCGGCTTCCGGATCATCATCCTGCTTCAATGCCGAACACTACTGAAATATATTGCCGCTTAATATTTTCTAAAGAATCCATGCAGCTTTTGGGAGGTCAGATTACCGGCGGACAGACTACCGGCGAGCTTGTAAATACGATAGGTTTAGCTATCCAGATGCACGCTACCGCCACTGATATCGCAACAATGCAGTTCGGCAGCCAGCCAAGATTGACACCCTCTCTGCATCCTATGGTAGCTGCAACGGGGGATGCTTTAAGAAAAAATGTACAAATAGTATAAAGTTTTACGAAAAAAAATGTGGCAATATTTAACCAAATTTTCCTTATTTTACTATTTTTAGGCAATTTTAATAAGTCTTTTCATACTGCCTGCAAAAATGCGGGATTTAAGGAATTAACTAGTCCAGTGAAAAACGAAAAATGATTTAACTAATATTTTTATTGTAAAAACAAATATATAATGTTTAAATATAGCAACAATGATAAATACCAATAACAAACTAAAGATATATTGACAATAAATATGAAATTCGTCCGATTTATATTTTTTTTATTTTTATTTCCATTCACAATAGTATTAATTTCCGGATGTTCTAAAATACAACCGAAAATTTTACATCATAAACCTGCACGTTTATCAAACAGCAATAAAATAACATATCTTAAATTAATATCCCTGAAAAATTACGAATCAGTTACCGCAGACAATATGGAATCTATAAAAACAATAGTTATAGACAAAATCCATAGTTTAACAAACTGGCAGGAAGAAACGATTACTAAAAGTAAAGATGCAAAATTTACATATTCTTTTATTAGGGATATAAATGGAATTATTTATTCAATTTTAACTTTTCATTCTTCGCCGCAAGGTTTAAAGTGGTATAAACATAATTTTATAAAAGAAAAGGCTAAAATTCAACTGCGTGAATTTTCAGGATTTGTTTTAACCGATATACATTCTCATTCTAAGATTTTATTTGTAAAGTATGCCATGTTAGACAATAGACAATCCATCGAATATCGCGCTTTAAATCCGTATAATGAGATATTAAGCACTTTCTGGATATCTAAAAAAAAAGGGGCGCTTCTAAAATACGTTAATCATACAGTAAATAGAAAATCTTCTAAAGCATTAAAAAACAGCCTTACGTTTATAGTGAAAAAAATAGGAAAAATTAAAGCCTTTAAAGAGCCTGCAATCATTTCTGTTCATTAAATAAAAATTTAAAATAGATTAGTTATTAATAATTTCTTGGAGCTATAAATGTATAAAATTAAAATATTATTGGTCTTATTATTCTTATCATTTTCAATGTTTTTCATGCTCACTCTGTTCCGCTCCGTAAATTCTTACGCTATGAAACCGTACGGCGTTATGATAAATAAAGTAAATTCATACTGGGCAAAGCATAATTATAAAAAAGCTTTCTCAATTCTCAAAGTATTTGCTTTAAAAGGCAACCCCGCAGCTCAGAGAAAGCTCGGCTTTATGTATTTTAAGGGTTACGGTGTACCGTTAAACTATCTAAAAGCAAACTACTGGTTTAAATTAGCCTCAAAACAGGGTGATGCCGTATCCCAGCTGGACTTAGGCAACGATTATTTTTACGGACTAGGAACGCCTAAAAATTATAAAAAAGCTCTTTACTGGTGGAAATTATCCGCTGAGCAGAAATATATCGGAGGCGAATATAATCTCGGTTTTCAATATTATTACGGCTACGGGATTAAAAAAAACTTTAGGAAAGCCGCATACTGGTATAAACAAGTAGCAAATCAGGGTGTTATTTATGGAAAATCTGCTGAATATACACTTGGTTATATGTATTATAACAAAGAATTAATACCGGAAAAATGGATGCGGAAACATTACTGGTACAGATATGCAATCAATCAGGAATATAGTAAAATTGTTAAGACTGAAATAAATGCCGCTTATCAACATAGCTATATGCGGGATGCATATAAAAAAGCAGTTAAATGGTATAATCTGTCGGCTATACAAAATGACGCATGCGCGCAAAATAATTTGGGACTGTGTTTTTTTTCAGGACACGGCGTTAAGAAAAATTACAGAATCGCGTTATTCTGGTTTAATTTAGCCGCGCGTCAAGGTAATTATACAGCGGAATACAATTTAGGCAGAATGTATTATTATGGAAAAGGCGTAAGAAAAAACTATAAGTCGGCTGTATATTGGTTTAAGTTTTCTGCAAATCAGGGAGATTCATCTGCACAGGCAATGTTAGGGTATGCTTATTATAAAGGAAACGGAATAACGAAAAATTACATTAAATCTCTTAAATGGTTTATTATTGCACGCTCCTATGGTTTTGTATTCAGTAAAAAATATTGTCTGCTTAATAGGGCTTTGAATAATTTGCTTAAGCACCGTCTGAATGCAAAACAGATAAAAATTGCTGTTAATGAAGCTAAGAAATATCGCCCGATATATTAAAAATTCTTTTATTTTATTGTCAATATAACCGCATAATTTTTAGATTGTTTTTTTAAATATTTATTGAGATAATAAATTTGTAAAAAATGGATGGATTATTAAATGAGGCTTTGTCTAAACTGAGGCTAAACTGATATAGCGGCTATTCAGTAAGTAATATAATTCTATAATTAATTTATACTATATAAAAAAATAAAAAAACATTTAAAATAGGCCTGATAACCGTATTTATAATTTTTTTACAAAAATTGAGGAAAAAATATGAAGAAAATGTTTGTATTAATAAGTATATTTGTGAGCTTAGCTTTTAGCACCAACGCATTTGCAAGCAGGCTGTTTTTGCCTGGATTATGGCAATATACCCAAACAATAACGACAACCGTTGCCGGACTTGCGTACTCTGCGCCGCCTATGACTTCTACTTATTCAACCTGCATCGGCAATAAATTTAAACCGCTGTTGCAGAAGAATCCAGATATGCCGGCTGACTGCCCAAAACCCGTCGTAACTATTAACGGTAAAACAGTAATTACGCGCTTTGAATGTTCTATCAAAACCGGCTCAGAGATAAAAGAACTTATATTTGAGTATTTTCCTAACGATAAAACAATGCATATGCATGGACATATCAACACTATCAACACATATCAAGGCAGGACAATGAATGCTAATTCAAACATCGAACTTACCGGTAAAAGAATCGGCGCATGCAGCGTAAAATAAATGAAAACCTTTTTCAGCATAGAAGAGTTACGAAGCGGCAAAAAAGAAAATAATAGATGAGTTTAGCGATAGATTATATTCTTATCATTCATTTAGAAACTAAATTTTAAAAACAGTTTTCATTAAACCTTTTTTACACAAAAGCGACCACAGCATAAAAAATTAATTATCTTAAAATTGTCTCAAACGCTTTATTTGAATGGTGGAGCTGATCGGAGTCGAACCGACGACATCTTGCATGCCATGCAAGCACTCTGCCAACTGAGTTACAGCCCCATAAACTAATTGCAGATAAAATATATTGGCAACACTAAATTAACTTACATTATACATACCGCTAAGTAAAAATCAATTATATCCGCAATCTTAAAATAAAAATGACATATTATACTTTATTTGCTTTATTTAATTTAATAATATATCTATAATAATGATGATAGATAATATAATTATTAGAATAGATATAATATAATAAATAAAATATTATATAAATAACAGCAAGTATGTTTAATAAAATTTAGTAGATATATTCTATAATCTATAGTAAATAGCATACAAATGTCAAGTGTTTTTTTATTTAAGTTTTATTTGTATGCTTTTAAAAACTTTATGAAGTTTAAAAACAAAACTGGAAACAAAAAGTTATCAAAATTGACAATGTTGCAACAATCAAAGTTTTTTGTTATAAAAGGTACTTTTATTGCGAGAGCTTGAAAAATTTGTATTAATTATTAATCACGAAAAGAAATCCATGTTTTCAAGCATGGGAATTTCAGGATGTATTACTGTAATTTATAAATAAATACTCTAATCTCTATATAAAGACTATATTGTTACGGACTATGTTATTAAACGCTGCGTTATTTTGGAATATTATGGACTGGACGGCTTTTTTCTTTACTTTGCTCGGTGTATATTTATTGAGCGAATATAAAAGGTCTGGGTTCCTCATTAACGGAGTCGGCTCGGTTTTATGGGTTATGATAGGATTACATTCAAAATTGGAAGGTTTACTTGTTTTAAATATTGTTTTGTTTATTTTATATATTAAAGGTTATTTGAAATGGAGAGCATAAAAAATGTGCTTAGCTATACCGTCTAAGGTTGTTGAAATAGAAGAAAATGATTTTGCTATTGTCGATACTATGGGTTCAAAAAGAAAAATATCAACGATGTTGATAGACGAACGGATTGATATCGGAGATTATTTATTGATTCATGTTGGATATGCAATGCAAAAAATAAACGAAGACGAAGCGGAAGAGAGTTTGAAGTTATTTAGAGAAATTGAAAATAAATTAGATATAGATTGAAATCGACTATTTCATTTTAACGGTTTTTTGTTTGGCTTCTGTATTTTAAAATAAAATAGCATAGAATATAATGAAATAAAATTATATAGATAGAACGGAATTACATAAAATTGCATAAAATAAAATTAAATGCAGTAAAATAATTAATCTAAATTAAGGCTTGACTGAATGCTATTGCTAAATTTTCACTATGTTTGATATTTATAACGATTTTAAAGAAAAAGAAAATGTATTAAAATTGGTTTCACTTATAGACGAAGAGGTAGGCGGTTATAACAGAAAAGTTAAAATAATGGAGGTGTGCGGCGGTCATACACATTCTATTATGAAATACGGCCTCAATAGAATGCTTAGCCGCAGCGTAGATTTTATACACGGACCAGGATGTCCGGTTTGTGTGATGCCTGTTTCTAGAATTGATATTGCAATATATTTGAGTAGATTAGAAAATGTCATATTGACAACGTATGGTGATATGATGCGGGTTCCCGGCAGCAAAAGTTCGCTTATTAAAGAAAGAGGAAACGGCGCAGATATAAGAATGGTCTATTCGCCTTTGGATATTATTAAATTAGCTCAAGAAAATAAAAATAAAAAAATAATTTTTTATGCTATAGGATTTGAAACAACAGCTCCTATGACGGCAGCTTTAATAGAACAGATTAAAGTACATGGCATTGAAAATATTTTTTTTTATATAAACCATGTTTTAGTACCTCCGCCTATTGAAGCAATTCTTGATTTATGCGATTCCGAAATAGACGGTTTTGTGGGTCCGGGTCACGTCAGTGTTATAACCGGTGTCGAAATATATAATAATATTGTTGTTAAATATAAAAAACCTGTTGTAGTGTCTGGATTTGAACCGTTTGATATTCTCATGTCTGTATTAATGATTGCAAAACAAATAAATAGAAGATTTTCGAGAATTGAAATAGGATATACGCGCGCTGTTAAACAAAATGGCAATAAAAAAGCTCAGGAACTTGTCAATAAATATTTCGAAATCAGAGATAGTTTTGAATGGAGAGGATTGGGCTATATTCCTAAAAGTGCCTTAAAATTAAAAGAAAAGTTTAAAGATATTGATGCAGAAAGCTTATTTAGAGATTATATTTATGATAATCTTGCTAACAATAAAGTAGTTGAGAATCAAGTTTGCAAATGCGGCGATATATTAAAAGGCAAACTTAAACCCAATGAATGTCCGCTTTTCAAAAAGTCCTGCACTCCGGATAATCCTATAGGGGCATGTATGGTGTCGCATGAAGGAGCATGCGCCGCTTATTTTAAATATTTTGACGATTTTTAATCAATTGGCATCTTCCTGCGGCATCTTTCTGTCGCAGTTATTATAATATTTATTATGGTTATATATTATGTCAGATATTATATATTATTTATTATATTAGATTAGAATTAGCAGATAATAAATTTATACGAGTCATATTAAACAATATACAGAAGCCTATACTAAATAAAAATAATAATTTAATAATATAATTAACAATAATAATAGAATAATAATAGAATAATAATAATGAAATAATATGAAATAATAATAAAATAATAATAATGAAAAATGATAATTTTGAGAAAATCCTGATTTCACACGGCGGCGGCGGAAAAGAAACATCTGAATTAATAAAAGATATATTATGCAAGCATCTTTCTAATGATATTTTACTGAAAATGGAAGATGCCGCTATTATCTCGCCAAACGGTTCAAAAAAAATTGCATTTACAACAGATAGTTTCACGGTTACGCCTTTATTTTTTAATGGAGGCGATATAGGTAAGCTGTCTATTGCCGGAACGGTAAACGATTTATCCGTTATGGGTGCAAAACCGCTATTTTTAAGTTTAAGTTTAATTATAGAAGAGGGATTTTTAATAAGCGATTTGGAAAAAATTATATTATCTATAAAAGGTGAATTAGAAGTTTCCGGTGCCAAAATTGTCACCGGAGATACAAAAGTTGTACCAAAAGGCAAGGCAGACGGTATTTTTATAAATACATCAGGGATAGGTGAAGTAATTTATGAAAACTTATCTGCGTCCAATATAAATGACGGCGATATTATAATAGTTTCGGGAGAAATTGGTGATCACGGAGCTTCTATAATGTCATTAAGGGAAGGGATAGATATAGATACCGGAATAAAAAGCGATTGCGCAAGTTTGTGGAGTATGATAGATGATGTTTTGAAAAATGGATTTAATGTTAAGGCAATAAGGGACGCTACAAGAGGGGGATTGGCAGCAGTTCTCAATGAATGGGCTGAAAGCTCCAATGTCAATATATTTATAGATGAGGAAGCAATACCTGTTAAAGATAATGTCAGAGGATTTTGTGAATTCATAGGATTAGATCCTTATCAATTTGCCTGTGAAGGAAGGGTTGTTTTTGCGGTAAGCAATAACGATGCTGAAAAGCTGCTGAAAGTTCTCAGAGCTAACCCGTTAGGAGAAAAATCGCAAATAATAGGCTGTGCTTCTGTTGAATCCGATGAACCTTATAAATCTTATGAATCCGATAGCGGCAGCAACAATAATCATAACATTAATAAGAACAATTGTAAAAACAATAACAACGATAATAATAACAATAATAATAGCGCAGCTAATAATGACGATTTATGCGAATTAAAAAATTATCGTAACTTCAATAAAAAAGTTATTATTAAAAATATTTACGGAATCTCAAGATTCTTGGATGTTCCATCAGGAGAACTTCTTCCGCGTATCTGTTGAAAATAGCAAATAAAAATAAAAGTATTTTAGTTATTAATAATGCAGTTGTTATTTATTTATTTATTAATTAATTAATTAATAAATAAATAATTTTTTTTATTATATTTTATCAGTGTTCATTGCATTATTATATATATCTCTTGATATATATTTCCGGCGCATTGTATTTTAATGTTATATATGGACAGGGTATGATATAAAACGAAAAGTTTTAATTCTAATATTTTTAATTTTTATTAAATCAAATGATTAAACGAGCAGTAATAAATATAACGGGAATTGTCCAGGGGGTCGGATTTAGACCTTTTATATATAGACTTTCTCAAAAGTATTCTGTAAACGGATATATAATTAATAATATTTCCGGTGTAAAAATTGAAGCTGAAGCAGATGAGAAGAAATTAAATAATTTTATTAACGATATTTATGCTAATAAACCTTCACTGGCAGTAATTTACGATATTGATTATATTTACGAAGAACCTTCAGGATTTAATAATTTTTCAATACTTGAATCGACAAATAATATTCAAAAGACGGTTCAAATCAGAAAAGCCGCTGTTTCGCCTGATATTGCTACCTGCGATAATTGTATATCGGAACTTTTAAACCCTGCAGACAGGAGATTTCTATACCCTTTTATAAATTGCACAGATTGCGGACCGAGGTTTACTATAACCAAAAAATTGCCGTATGACAGAGCTAATACTACAATGAATCAATTTGAAATGTGTAATGAATGTCAAGGTGAATACGCCGACCCTTCCAATAGAAGATTTCATGCTCAACCTAATGCGTGTTTTAATTGCGGACCGGAAATTGAATTTATTGATAAAAACGGCAAACAATATGATAACGATATTTTTAATAAAGTTGCAGCTCTGATAAAAAACGGCGATATAGTCGGCGTTAAGGGTATTGGAGGATTTCATATAATGTGCGATGCCGCAAACGAGGATGCGGTGAATAGATTAAGGGTAATAAAAAATCGTCCTGAAAAACCGTTTGCAGTTATGTTCAAAAATATCCCAGAGATATTAAAATATGCGAATGCAACTAAATCTGAAATTGATTTATTAAACTCAAAAGAAAGACCGATTGTGCTGCTTAAATATCATGGAGGTCTTGCAAAAAATGTAAATTTCGCTCTTACCGCTGTAGGCGCATTTTTGCCTTATACTCCTATTCAACATATAATTTTTTCAATTGTAAATATACCTATCATAGCAACATCCGGAAATATTTCAGATGAGCCGATAATATCCGATGATAATGAAGCAAGGTTAAAACTGGGGCCATTTGTAGATGGTCTATTGATTCACAAACGGCAGATATACCGAAAATGCGATGATTCTGTTATCAAAATCGTTGCTGTTAATAACTATTATGGTTGTGATAATGATAATAACTATAATAATGATAATAACAATAATAACGATAACAACTACAGTATTGCCTATACTGATACTGATACTGATACTGATAACAACTTAAATATACTAAATATAACAATAAGGCGGTCTCGCGGATTTGTTCCTGCTGCGATTAATGTTCCCTGCAGACTAAAAAGAAATATAATCGCAGTCGGTTCAAATCTAAAAAATACGTTTGCTTACGGCATGAAAGACGATGATAAAATTATTTTAAGTCCGCATATAGGAGATTTAACAAATATAAATTCATATGATTATTTTTGCAAATGTATTGAAGAAACAATAAGATTTTATGATTTAAAGCCTGATGCTATCGTCAGTGATATGCATCCGGAATATGAAAGTACGAAATTTGCAGAAGGATTTGCTAAGAAATTTGACATTGTCCATATCAAACTTCAGCATCATAAAGCGCATATAATTTCTTGTATGGCAGAAAATTTATTATCTTTAAAACAAGATATTCTCGGAATTTCATGGGACGGAACAGGTTACGGAGAAGACCGGACAATATGGGGAGGAGAGTTTTTTGAAGGTAATTATTTAAATCTTGAACATATCGGAAATTTTAAAAAATTTAAACTCATCGGAAGCGAAATGGCTATCAGACAGCCGCAAAGAATTTTTTTAAGCCTTATGTTTGAAATATTAGGCGAAAAAATTATTGATATGTACGGCAATAATGATAATGATAGAAAAGAAATAATTGAAAAAATTACAGGTTTTTCTTCAGAAGAAATTCGCAAATTATATCATATATGGAAAAACGATATTAATTCGCCTGAAACTTCATCTGTAGGAAGGTTATTTGATGCCGTTGCATGTATGTGCGGTTTTAAAGGCAAAATTACATATGAAGGGGAGGCTGCCGTATATTTAGAAAATTTAGCATCGTCGCTGCCGGAACTAATGCCGGAATATTTATCAGTTTTGGGCTCAGGCGGAACAGGCGAATTTTTAAAAAATGAATATACCGAAAAAAGCGGCAAGTATAAATATAATTATAGCATCGTCTACGCTAATAATACATTTACTGATAAAATTAATATTAAAAATACAAATTCTAATTTTATAATTGATTGGAGTCCTATAATTTTAAATATTTTTGATGAACTTATCGAATTAAAGAAAAAATTAAATAAAAATAATACTGAATTATATAGCAATAACAATAATAATACTAACGGCAATGACGACAGCAGCAATAATAGCGCAAATTTAAATATTATAGCTTACAAATTTATAAATACTCTGGCTTCAATCGTTATAGATATATCATTATCAACGAAAAAAAAATATATTTGCTTATCTGGCGGAGTATTTCAGAATAGCATACTTACAGGTAAATTATATTATGCATTAAAAAAAAGAGGTCTGTCTGTTTTTATAAACCAAAAAGTTCCGATAAATGACGGAGGTATTTCATTAGGTCAAGCTTTCTATGGCGGCATTATATAAGTAAATCAATAAAATAGCGAGAATAAATAAATTATAACATAATAAAAAATATATTTTTTATTATAAAAGTAAATATTTTGAGTGATAATAATAATGATTATGGCAATGATGGATGTATTTGGAAAAAATTAGAACACGCGGTAAACAATATGTGGCAAATCTGGTATTAAATCAGCTGCTGCTTATTATTGCAATGGTATAATATTAAATGACTTAAGTTCTTTTAAAATATCATCTGCGACTGACGAAATGCAAAGCTTTAAAGGCTCCGTCAGCTCCATAGATACATTGTCGCAGTTTTGGGGCACAACCGCAAAAAATATTAACTTTGGAGTAAATCCTGTAAGACCGCACATAGTTATAACATCAATAAATTCTACCTCATGTGCTGTTTTTTTCATAAGATTTGCAGGTAGGTCATCATCGTGAAATTTGTAAATGCTGCCCGGCTTATCATCGGTTTTAAGCGCATCTATAATTATTGCAGTTTCTAGATTCAATATTGTATCAAGCAATCCGTACCCCATTGTGCTGCCGTCTATCAGCTGAACTTCGGCAGAATTAAATGAATAATTCTTATTAAGAAAATTTATTACATGGACGCCAAACCCTTCGTCCTGCAGCAATATATTCCCTATTCCGATGACTCCTACCATTTTAACTTTTTGTATTAATTTAAAGTTGAATTATATAAAATTTAATTTTAATTGTATTTATTTTACTTTATATTTATTTATCTATCCTGTACATTTATAATTCAATTTTTTTTTATAACACAGGGGGCAAATTTTACTTTATCATTTAAATCACCTATCCCTGAAATATCAAGGATATCTTCTCTTGATGAGTTAAAAAAATTAGTTTTTAATATTTCTCCTGTTTTAAAACAGTAATAAATTTTTTGAGCCTTAAATTTTCTATATAGAGCATATTCTTCAATATCAACGCGGGCGCCGGAAAAGACAAGCGATCCGCAATTTTCAAAAAACTCGCTATAATTATTATAGTCTTCTTTTTTTAAATTTTCATCGTAAGAACTATTTTCTTTAAGACTGTAATAAATATATCCTGCTATTATATTTTTCTCCATTTTTATTCTTTGATATTTTGATATGTTTGTATTTTCTGTTGCATAATTTTTTTTTCAAAATAGCTAATATGTTATTAATATGTCATTATCGGTGTACCAATGTACTATTCTTATACATTATATCATTGTATCATTGATAAGTGATAAATATCAATTTGAAGCTGCGGTTTTTGCGGTTGTGTTGTTGCTATATAAAAAAATATTAGAATATTGAATCGTCTTTCAGAATAAATAATTATAAATAATTTTGAACAGTTTCGAAAATGATAAAATAAATATCATATTATTATCACTATATTAGTCTGTGTCATCTTCTTTTAAGTTATCCCTTGAATATTTATAGCCGCCAAACGGAATCAATATATCGCCTTCTTTCCATACAATAGAACGCCACACTTCTATATAAATATGGTAAAATATAAATATTATAATTAACCATGTTATAAACAAATGTGTTAACGTTACCCCTGTTAATCCGCCAAAGACCCATAGTGTCCAGTCTGTACAAATGTGAAGCATAGCCGGCCACCATGCGCCTACCGCAGATGTTCCGGTAAAAGAAGCAACATACATTTGAAAACCGGTTGCCATTTGCAATAAAAGCAGAAGATGAAAAAAAGTAAATATAATTGCATTAAGAGGGTCTTGATATTTGCCGGTTTCCGGTTTATTTTTCAGGGTAAAATAATGCTTAATCATCTTGTACATTTCATTAATTTTATTTCCGAAAGGCAAAAAACTTTTATATAAAGGTTCTTTTGTAGAAAAAAAGGCTAGATAAAGCCACGCAAAAAATGACACGTCGATCAGCACCGCACCTATAAAATGGAATTCACGCATCCACGTCATTATAAATGCCTGATAAGTTTCTCCGGAATTTAGTACGCCGCTTACGGGAGAATCCGCCTGCGTCGGGGTTTTGCCGAATATCAGAAAGGGATATGCTATATACATGCCTGTGATTATTTGATTTATTATAGATAGAAAAAGCGTCCAGTGTATAATTCTTTTAATTACGGTCATTCTATGAACAACTTTTAAATCTGAATCGTTTCCAGAACTGTTTATATTTCCCATAACAATATCCTCAATTATTTTTATTAATCAAACAAAATTAATAACTACATTAAGTTAAATAATTTAACTCGCTATCTATCAGAAATATACATTTCTGTTGTTATATTGATAGAAATTAAATATCTTTCTTATCTGCCTTATCTTATCTTATCTTATCTTATCTTATCTTATCTTATATTTTTTTACTTCTTTAGTCTTAGGGTCGATTATATGAACCCCGCATGCTATGCATGGGTCAAACGAATGAACCGTCCTTAAAATTTCTAAAGGTTGAGATAAATTAGCAAGTTTTACTCCTATTAAAGATTCTTCATAAGCGCCCCGCTGATTAAACGCATCTCTCGGCGACCCGTTCCATGTTGACGGAACAACAATTTGATAATGATTAATCATCTTATTTTTTATGCTTACCCAGTGTCCCACTGCGCCTCTTGGAGCAGCATCGAGACCAATGCCGATGATTTCTTTATCGGGCATTTCATAATTTGTCCAAGTAGTCTGGTCTATAGCCATATTTTTTATTAATTCCATAGTCCACGGTTCAAGAGCATCGGCTAAATATTTTGCTTCAATAGCCCTTGCAGCCGTTCTGCCTAATGTTGAAAATAGAGCGCTTACCGGCATATTGGAAGTTTTCAGCACATAATCGACTAATGATTTGATTTGCTTATTACCTTTAGCATAAGCGACAAGAGTTCTTGCAAGCGGACCGACTTCCATAGGTTTATTTTCATATCTTGGAGCCTTTAACCAACTGTATTTACCTTTTTCCTGAACGCTGCCGTCTTTCTTTAAACCCGTATATTCAGGATCTGTAATACCGACGGTAGGATTTAAACCGACTTTCTCATCGGGATATTTATACCATGAATGTGTTACAAATTCGGTTATATTTTTTTCATTTACATCGTGAACTTTTGATAAATCTCTATTAAAAATCACCCCTCTGTCTAAATAAAAATTATTTGGGTCTTCATCGTCAGTCTGAGGAAAACCGCCGTATGCCAGATAATTTTTTAATCCTCCGCCGATGCCTGCAATTGCCTCTTCTTTATAATATTTAGCGGCAAGCAGAATGTCTGGAATATATGCGTTATTGATAAAATCTGTTATTTTGCGCGTTCTGAAAAGTATGTCGTCCATTCTTTGCGGATTCAGTAAATCTGCAACTACCGAAATTCCGCCTACGACTATAGTTTGGGAATGCGGGTCTTTAGAACCCAAAATCGCTATTATCTGAGCAGGAATTCTTAAAACATCAAGATTATCTAAATAATGCGACGCTATTAAAAGATTTCCTTCAGGCGGTAATTTATATGCCGGATTTCCCCAGTACCCATTCGCAAAAGGTCCGAGCTGACCGGATGAAACAAATGATTTTAAGCGTTTTTTTACATCTTCAAATCTTGCCAAACTTGCATTATAAGGATTATCAGTGTATGCATAAGCTAAGTCCATTGCTTTTTTAGGGTCGGCATCAAGAGCAGAAACAATATCAACCCAGTCAAACCCGGCTAATTGATAAAAATGAATCATATGGTCCTGAACAAATTGAGCGCCTTTTAAAATATTTCTAGCTAATCTTGCATTCTTTGGAGGATGAATGCCGAGAGCATTTTCTATTGCCCATGTTGCAGTTTCATAATGAGTATATGTACAGACTCCGCAAATTCTTTGCGCGAATAAACCTGCGTCTTCAGGAGCTCTGCCCTGAAGTATCAGTTCAATTCCTCTAAACAGTGTTGCCGAAGAGTATGCATCGCTTATTGTATCTCCGTTCATTTCTACTTCAATTCTTAAATGACCTTCTATCCTTGTAATCGGGTCAACTATTATTCGTTTAGACATATAAGTTCCTCATTATAATTTCAATTTCATTATTTTTTTATCTTTATTTTTTGTCTTTGTTATTGTCATTGTCTTTGCCGTTGTTTTTTTCTTTTTCTTTATTGTTCTTTCTTCTTTTGACCCCTGTGTATATTGCGTGGGCAGCCATTCCTACGCCGGCAGCGCCAAATAGGGCGACGCCGAATTCATCGGCTGTTGCTTCAACGCCCGGTATAAATATTTTAGCATCTAAATTTGGTTTTTCAAAAGGCGTCATCCTGTCCCAAAAAGCCGGTTCTGAACACCCAATGCAGCCGTGTCCGGCTCTCATTGGAAAACTCATATCCTGATTATATTGAGCAACAGTGCAGTTATTCCATGTAAAAGGACCTTTGCAGCCCATCATATAAAGGCAATATTGCTTTTTTGCTCCGTCATCGCCCCATTGTTTTACATATTCGCCTGCTTCAAAATGACCCCTTCTGTAACAGTTGTCATGCAGTCTTCCTGAATAAGCCCAGAGCGGTCTTCCTAAGCTGTCAAGCATAGGAGCTTTACCGATTAATATATATTCAACTAATGTGCCGACTAAATTTACAGGATTAGCAGGGCATGCAGGTATATTAATAACCTGCCTGTTCGTAACGGAACTTAGTCCGACTGAACCTGTGGGATTTGGATATGCTGCCGGAATACCGCCGTAAGAAGCGCAGTTTCCGACGGCAATAATAACGCCTGCATTTTTTGCGGTTGCCTTAGTAATTTCAAGTCCCGTTTTGCCTTTTGCGCCTATTGTGAGAAATTTGCCGTTCATACCGGTAGGAATTGCACCTTCGACGACAAGAATATATTTACCTTTATATTTTTTTACAGTTTCATCTCTCCTTGCTTCAGCCTGATAGCCGGCAGGCACCATTATAGATTCCATATAATCAACGCTGACATAATTCAATATAATTTCTGCAGGGGTAGGGTGCGCAGTTCTCAGAAAAGCTTCCGTATTCCCCATGCAATCACTCATATCAAGCCAAATAAAGGGCGTTCTCGTTAAAATATTTGCTGCTCTGGCAACCCTCGGTGCAAAAATCGTAGGAAGCATAAGCGCCGAAGTGAGGAGGGCTGTCCACTGAATGAATTCTCTTCGTGAAATGCTGCTCGCAGAAAATACGTTGTTAAAATTTTCATCAATATCTTTTTGACTTTTAAAATATTCTTTTTCAAGATTGGTTAGGCGGGAATCTACTATATTTAAAGCTTCATCCGGGTCATCCGCAATATTTCTCAGAGGGTCCCATTTAAAATTTGTCTTATCGGTTTTATCATCATATTCATCAGAGCAAGCTCGATCGCTATTTTCTATTTTTTTTCCTTTAGCGGTCTTATTTTTTTCATCACCCTTTCCCATTGCCAATTCCTCCTAAATTAGATATAAATTTGCTATATTTCAATCAACAATAATTAACCAATAATTAATAAGAAATAAGAAATAATTAATAACTAATAATTAATAAGAAATAATAACCAATAATAACCGATTAAAATTATACTATATAATGTATATAGTATATTAAAAATAACCTCATTATACTTATCGCTTATCAATCGGCACTACAAAAATTATATAACTATATAAATAAAAGTCAAATATACTAAATTTTTGAAATTATTATAAAACGCGCTTTTATTTATGTAAAAAATGAAAAAAAATAAAAAAAATGGTATATTATAATTATAAAATTTGATTTAATATAATTTTTTTTCTGAATATTGTATAAAAATAACGATTTTAATTTTTTTTTTATGTTTAATTTTTTTAATCTATTTAACTTTTTTATTCTCCTAAAATATTTTCAGATATAACAATATAGTATATATGCATGAACTATCAATAGCATTAGAAGTAATTGAAATGCTTGAAAAAAATAATTATTTAGAAGATATCAGAATAGTTAATGCGATTAATTTAACGATTGGTAATTATTCAGGGATTGATAAAAATTATCTTGAATTTGCTTTTCAAAATTTAGGCGACGATAGGTTTTCTGAAGTTATTTTAAATTGTGATTATAATGAGACTGATGATATTAAAGTTAATGAAATAATAGCGGATTAATCACAAAAGAATAAATTCAATAAATATAAATTAAAGATTAAAGATAAATGGTTATTATAATGAATGAAGGAATGTAAGATAAATAATAAGATAAATAATAAAATAAGTAATAATAATATCAAATAATATTATATCAATGGAGATTGAAAAATTGTATCCTGAACATAAAAAAATTTCTATTCAAAAAAACGCATTAGAAGCTAATGAAAATATTGCAAAATCTAACAAATCAAAATTTGAAGCAAGTAAAATATTTGTTGTGAATTTATTAAGCTCTCCAGGTTCAGGTAAGACATCCATGATAGAACGTATTGTGCCATTTTTAAAAGATTTAAATGTTAAAGTTTGTGTTATAGAGGGCGACGTGGAAACAGATTTGGATAAAAAAAGAATAGACGCGTTAGGCATTCCTTCTTACCAAATTATAACAAAAGGCACATGTCATCTTGATGCTAAAATGATAGATAAAGCTCTTGTAAGTTCAAATTTTGATTTAATTAATTCAGATATTTTATTTATAGAAAATGTTGGCAATTTGGTATGTCCGACTTCTTTTAATCTTGGCGAAGATTTTAAAATTGTAGTTTTGTCAATTACGGAAGGAGATGATAAACCGTTAAAATACCCTGCGGCTTTTTATAAATCTGATATTATGATTATTAATAAAATTGATTTATTAAATGTACTTGATTCCAGCATAAAAACAATTAAAGAAAATGCATTGTCAATAAATAATAAATTGAAAATATTTGAAATTTCGTGTAAAACAAATGAAGGCATTAAAGAATTAGCCAATTATTTTATGGAACAGATCATCAATAAACGTGAAAACAATGAAACTAAATAACTAACAAATGAATAAATCACTATGTTACTAGGTGCCCACGTTTCAATTGCAGGCGGTTTAGAAAATTCGTGTGTTCACGCTGTGCAGACAGGTTCAAATGCTATCCAGATATTTACAAAAAATCAAGTAAGGTGGGATTTTAAAGATTTACAGGAGGACGCTGCGGCAAATTTCAAAAATTGTATAAATAAATTAAAGATAACGCCTATATCCCATATATCGTATCTTATTAATTTAGGAAGTGCAGATGAAAATGTTGAACGAAAGTCATACAATCTTTTCATTGAAGAAATAAAACGATGTCATATTCTCGGTATTAATCAGCTTGTATTTCATCCAGGTTCCAACAAAAATTTAACCGAAGATGAAGCAGTCAAAAAAATTTCTTTTAATTTAAAAAAAATAATAGAAGAAACAAATGCGTTGTATGGCGACGATGTGTCGCTGACAATAGAAACAACGGCAGGGCAGGGCTCTACGATAGGTTATAAATTAGAGCATATAAGAGATATGATTAGTATTATAAACAGCGATAGGATGAAAGTTTGTATAGATACCTGTCATATATTTGCGGCAGGGTACGATATAAGAGGTGAAGACGGCTATAATAATTTTATGGAAACATTCGACAGATTGATTGGACTTAACAGATTGAGCGCATTTCATCTGAATGATTCCATGAAAGATTTAAGTTCTAAAATTGACAGACATGCCGGTATCGGAAAAGGTTTTATAGGCACAGATACATTTAAATTTATTATAAACGACGGAAGATTCGGCAACACGCCTATGGTTGTTGAAACCCCGGGGAATGACAGTGAGCATAAACAAGATATAGATATTATAAAAAACTTGAGAATATTATAGAAAATATAATAAAATAATAAAAATAAAATTAAATAATTCGATTGTATTGTAATTAAGTGTATATTCCGTTGAGCTATCGTTATTTTTATTCTCGATAATTCTTGCTTTCTCCCCATAGCGCTTCAAGATGTGCTTTAATTTCTTTTTCCTTGCCGGTATCTTCAGGTCGGTAGTATATTTTATTTGAAAGTTCCTCAGGAAGATATTTCTGTTTTGCAAAATGGTTTTCATAATTGTGGTCGTATCTGTATCCTTTATGATAATCAAGTTCTTTCATAAGTTTTGTAGGCGCATTTCTCAAGTGAAGCGGAACGGTTAGTCCGGGGAATTTTTTCACATCATTTAGCGCCGAGTCTATGGCAAGATAGCTTGCGTTTGACTTAGGACAGCTTGCAAGATATGTTGCCGTCTGCGATAAAATAATTCTCGCCTCCGGCATGCCTATTACATTTACAGCGTTAAAGCAGCTGACCGCCAGATTTAAGGCGTCAGGCTCTGCATTGCCGACATCTTCCGATGCCAAAATAACCATTCTTCTTGCAATAAATTTAACATCTTCTCCTGAATCAAGCATTTTAGCAAGCCAGAAAACAGCTCCGTCTGGATCGCTGCCCCTTAGACTTTTTATAAAAGCGGAGATAGTATTGTAATGCTCTTCACCTGTTTTATCATATTTTGATGTTCTTAAATAAGCCTCTTCTATTTTCGCTGCGTCAAGTATTATTTTATCGCCATTAATATCTGGTTTGGCAGTATTTATAGCAGTTTCAAGAGCATTCAGCATTATTCTTGCATCGCTGCCTGAATATCTTATAAGAGCTTCCCTGCCGTCTTCCTCTAAGTTAATTTTCTTTTTTTTAATAGTTTCATCGGAAGCAAGCGCTCTGTCTATAATCAGGTTTAAATCTTCTTCAAATAGGGGATACAAAGTAAATACGGTTACTCTTGATAAAATAGGCGAATTTATTTCGAATGAAGGGTTTTCTGTCGTAGCTCCGATTAAGATAAGGCTTCCTTCTTCAATTGAATGAAGCAGGATGTCTTGCTGTGATTTATTGAAGCGATGAATTTCATCAATAAAGATAAGAACAGGTTTTCCGTAATATTTAAAATTAGTATTTGCCTTGTCGATAATTTCTCTTAATTCTTTTACACCGCTTGATACTGCAGAAATTTTATAAAACTCATAACCGGATATACCGGCAATTATAGTGGCAAGCGTGGTTTTTCCGCTTCCCGGAGGACCCCAGAATATCATAGAGCGTATAAATCCCGCATCAAGCATATTTTTTAAAGGTTTGTCTTCGCCAAGAATATGATTTTGTCCAAAGAACTCATATAGCGATTTAGGTCTCAGTCTTTCTGCAAGAGGTTGAAGAATGTTGTTTTTAAATTTGTTTGCAGCGGCATTGTTATCGCTTCCGTCATTATTGCTGCTATTATCAAACAGGTTCATAAAGTTTAGAATTATCAGTAAAAAACAGTGAGAAATCAATCTATAAATCTTGTAATTTTGTCTTTAAATTGTTGATGCTGATACTGATTTGAAATATCAGCCATTTTTTATACAATTTATAATTTATATAGTTGTAATTATATCATAATTTTCTTTATTATTTCTTTTATTTTATTAATTTTAAGAGGCCCATCCTTAAGCCTAAGTTTTGTAGTTATATCAGTCCCCCAATTGACCGGAATAAAATAAGACACTATAAATTAAGTTAATAGGAGGATAAAAAGTTTATAAAAAATAAAATATATATTGACAATATTAGTATTTTATTATAAATTATATAGTAAGTTAAATTATAACCAAAAAGTGTCTTAGTTTACTCCAGCAATATGGGATGGGGTTAGACCACGGACAAAAATTAAATATAAACAGGAAATTTATGAAACTAATCATTGCCGAAAAACCGTCCGTAGCCAAAGCTATTGCATCTTTTTTAGGCTCTTCAGCGCGGCATGACGGATACTTCGAAACTAAAGATTACACTATAACGTTTTGTTACGGCCATGTTTTAGAGCAGCTTGGTCCTAAAGAATATCTCGGCAGACCCGTCAATATAAACGACGCTCCGCTGATACCGGAAAAATGGCAGCTAAAAGTAAAAGAATCCGCCTCCGCCCAGTTTAAAATTATTAAATCGTTAATAGCAAAGGCTTCTGAAATAATAAACTTGGGAGACCCTGACAGGGAAGGTCAGCTCTTAGTCGACGAACTTATTGAATACTGCGGTTATAAAGGAACGGTCAAAAGATTATGGCTGAACGCCTTAGACGATGAATCCGTCGCTAATTCATTTAAAAAACTCGAAGACAATTCTAAATATATTAATTTTAAGAACTGCGCTTTAGCCCGCCAGAGATTAGACTGGCTAATCGGTTTAAACGCTTCTATCGTTGCCACCAAAAAAACCAATCAATTATTGTCTATCGGAAGAGTGCAGACGCCTACGCTGTCGTTAATAGTAGAACGCGATTTAAAGATAGAAAACTTTAAGCCTCAGGATTTTTACGAAGTCTTTGTCGATATAGAACATATAAAGCCTTTTACGGTCAAATGGATTAAAGGCGATATTAAAACGGACGAAGAAAACCGCATTACGGACAAGCAGGCTGCCGAGAAATTAGCAGAAATAGTAAAAAACACTACCGGCAAAGTAATTAATTGCGAAAGCAAAAAAGGAACTTCTAAGGCTCCTAATCCGTATAATCTTGCAAAACTGACCAAAGACGCTTCGGCTAATTTCGGCTTTTCCGCAGATACGGTATTAAAATTAGCCCAGAGTCTATACGAAAAGGCTTTTACGACATACCCGAGAGTTGACAGCGAATATCTGCCGGAAGAACAGTTTGCCGGCAGCAAAAAAATACTGATGAACTTTAATCTGCCTGAAACAATAGATTTTAATAAAAAGCATCCCGCATGGAACACAAAAAAGGTCGATGCCCATCACGCCATAATACCGACGGTTAAAAAAGCTTTTGGACTTACTCCGGGCGAACAGAATTTATATAGCTTAATAGCGGACAGGTTCATTAATCTGTTTATGCCGGAACAGGAGTTTATAAATAAATTAATAGAAATGGATATTAAAAACAATATATTTTCCGTTAAGAAAAAAATAATAACCAATCCCGGATGGTCTGACGAAAAATCTCAGGATGACTTGCCGGACGTAAAAATAAACGATATCTTAAATACGGCGGGTTCCAGAATGGAATCTAAGCAGACCACTCCGCCCGTGAGGTTTACGGACGGAACTTTAATAGCCGCAATGGCTAATATTCATAAATACACGGAAGACGACAAAGACATAGAAATATTAAAAGAGGTAAAAGGCATAGGAACAAGCGCCACTAGAGCCAATATAATAGAAACTCTTATAAAGCGCGGATACATAGAAAGACAGAAAAAAAATCTTATTTCCGTTGATTTGGGAAGAAAGCTTATAAACGATTTAAAAGGCGCCGAAAATATTAAACTCTTAACTTCCGCTCATTTAACCGCAGATATGGAAGAAGAGCTGAAATTAATAGAAAAAGGCGAAAAAACAATAGACGAAATACTAAGTAGAGGCATAGCAGCGACTAAAGAACTAACCGCAAGCCTTAAATCCCTGCCTTTTTCCATTAAAGGCGTTCCGTATAATAACCCGAACGCTAAGGTAATCGGCAAATGCAGCTGCGGAGGAGATATAACGGAATTTTCAAAAGGATATAAATGCAATAAGTGCGGAGCTATCGTATGGAAGGAGTTTTCAGGAAAGAAACTTTCAATTAGAACAGCCGTCAGTCTTTTGAACAATAAAACAGTGTCATTGAAAGGTTTCACGTCAAAAGCGGGTAAAAAATACGATGCCGTTTTGCGTTATAATTTTGATACAAAAAAAATAGCGTTTGTTAATAACAAATGACCGATATAAACAAGAGGCGATAAAATTTGCCGGAGATACAAATCTTCATAATTAATAATTTTTTTGTGCTATAATATAAAAATAAAACTAACGTATATAAAATTAACTATATAAAGCTAAGTATTAAATAATATTGAAAATATAAATATGAAGATATTAATTAATACAAAAAATAAATAGGAGCCAAGATCATGAAGCTTTTAAATAAAGCAGTTTCTGCAGCGCAAAATGCTGCAAAAGCTTTTAATAGGGTGTTTTATAGGTTTTTAGTTAAAACTCCGGCATTAAATTCGGCGGAATATTTGCTTAAATATAAAAAACATATTATTTTTCTTACCATTTTTATGTTATTTGCGTTTAACCTTAGCGGCTGTGCAACATATCGGACACCTTCAGCCTATTCGGCCGGTTTTATAAGCGTATCAACGCCAAGTTTTGCTTTTTCTTTCGGGCAGGGGGTTAATGCGTATTATTATCCGCCTTTTCAAACTTATATTTACGGATATAACGGGTACTATTACAGATGGTTTAATAATAGTTGGGTTTATGCAAGCGCTTATTCCGGCCCGTGGTTTCAACTTCCTCCGACAGTTGTTTTGCCGTCTCCGCTGCTTTATGGTCCGCCCCCGCCCATAGTCACTTATAGACCTTATTTTATGTGGTGGAGAAGAAATGTGGGACCGTGGTACAGAATATATCATCCTGGGTGGTGGGTTAGACACCGCGCATATTTGAGACATTATGACTTGTGGCGTTCTCATGCAGCGAGGTTTTATGCAAACCATCCGTTTAACAGATGGAAGATGAGAAGAATCTTTAATATAAAACACAGAGAAAGAGAAAAATATTTCAGGAGAAGAATGAAAGCATATAAACGCAGTCAAAATAACAGACGCAGATTTTACAGGCATAGACATTAGAAAAATACTATATATAATTGCAATAGGGGGCAGCGTACAGGCAACGAAATGGCGAAACGACAGCCTGATACGCTGTACCTAATTTGTCAATATAATGTTTAATCTGCTGCTTCCTTTTTCATTTTCTTTTTACTCTTTTAAATAATTATATTTATATATAATGCTTCGTCGGCTATATAAAGATACGCAGCCGCTGTCCTGCATTGTTCTATCCTTGCATTGTTATCTATTTTATTATACAATAATGATATAAATAAATCTAATTAACATAAATCAAAAAAAAAGAATAAACATGTCCGGTATTCTTATTTTCGATACTGAAACTACCGATACGTTAGAACCCGTTCTGATAGAAGCCGCAGGTATTTACATAGAAGGCAGTCCTTTTGATAAGCAGGACAACACGTTTGTTCAAAGATATAATCCTGAAAAGCCTATAAGCTATGGAGCTATGGCTACGCATAATATATTAGACGAAGAGCTTGTCGGCTGCCCTAAATCTTCCGAATTTAAATTAAACGCTAACGTTAAGTATTTAATAGGACATAATATAGATTTTGACTGGTCTGTTATAGGCAAACCGCCTGTGAAGCGAATAGATACGCTTGCTATGGCAAGAGCCGTTTATCCGGAGTTAGATTCTCACGGTCTTATAGCCTTGAGTTACGCTCTATGCGATGTAAATAAAAGGAAACACTTAAGAGAAGTATTAAAAAACGCTCATAGCGCTTTAACGGATGTTAAATTATGTTTAAGCGTTTTAAGAAATATTTTGCAAAAAATGGATTTGCATAAATGGTCAGATATTTATGCTTTTTCGGAAGAATCAAGAATACCTAAGATAATGCAGTTCGGGAAGCATAAAGGCGTAGCTATAAAAGCTCTCCCGGATGATTATAAAATATGGTTAAGAAAACAGCCGAATATTGATGAATATTTATTGAAGGCGCTGAATGCTGCTGAATAACAATAGATAATAAAACTAAATAAAACTAGATGCAATAACTAAATTTTAACGGCTGAAAAATAATTACTATTATGGTTATGGACTTATTTGAAGACTTTTATTTAAACATTGAACTTTTTCATCCCGAAGCCGTTATGCCTATCCGCAGTATTAACGGAGACGCCGGATTAGATTTATGCGTCTGTGAAAAGACTGTCTTAAGACCTAATGTTTTAATTAAAGCACATATAGGCATTAAAATTGAATTTCCGATAGGTTACGCCGCTATTATAAAAGAAAAATCGGGATTGGCTTTAAAAGGCATTGAAATTAAAGGCGGGGTTATAGACCACGAATATAGGGGAGAAGTGCTCGTTTTAGCTAAAAATAAATCAACATCGCCTATAATATTGGAAATAGGAAATAAGATAGCCCAGATGTTAATAATGCCGGTCTGGACAGGTAAGCCCTTACAAGTAGGAAAAGTAAATAAAAATACTGTAAGAAAAGATAACGGATTCGGTTCGACCGGGGAATAGAAAAATAAAATTAAGATTTAACATATTAAATTAAATCAAATCGTAAATTAAACCGGTCCGTATTTTTTTTTAAGTATAACTGGTAAAAATTTCAAAAATACGATATATATAATAAAGACAGACATAAGCAATTTAATAAAAAATTATATTTACAAATGGTGCAATCTAGTGAGCAAAAAGATAAATGAAATGTTTTCGAGGATATATAAAAAATATGATTTTATGGACCACATTTTAAGCTGTAATGTAGATATTTTCTGGAGAAAAAAAGCAGTAAATGAAACTGTAAAAGGTTTAAAAAGTCATAAAAGCTATAAATTGCTTGATGTCGCATCAGGAACAGGAGACCTTGCAATTGAAATAAAACGTGCCGCCGTCAAAAAAAAGCAGGGTGAAGATATAGATATAGATATATATGCTATAGATTCAAACAGCGATATGCTTAATGTAGCCATTAATAAAGCAAAAAAGATGAATTTGCCCATACATTTCAAAGTCGGCGATGCCCTGGCAATTGATTTTCCTTCCGACAACTTTGATTTACTCACAAGCTCATTTGCGTTAAGAGATTTTGACGATTTAGAGAAATTCATTCAAGAGGCAAATAGAGTATTAAAAAAAAGTGCAAAGATTGTGCTTATGGATATGTCCGATCCGGAAGGCAAATTTTCTAAGCTGTTTTTTAATCTATATGCAAAAATTATGATTTTAGAAGATTCTTTAGTTGATAAAGATGCTTACTCATTCTTGATTAACAGCATACGTTCATTTGACGAGCAAAGATTAATAAATATTATGAAAAACAAAGGCTTTAAGAATATAAAGGTTGCTAAACTTTGTCCGTATGTAACTTTTTTATTAACGGCTGAAAAATCTCAATGAGTGTTTTGACGAAAGAAAGGAAAAATTTTAACGAATGAAAAAAACAATATATGATTTTTAAATTAACATTCTTAATTAAACTAAACAAATAAATATAACTTAAACAAATAAATATAAATTAATTAACTAACTAATTAATTAACTAACTAACTAACTAAATAAACAGGAGATTATTGTATGAAAAATATTGAAATGAACGTTGCCGGCGATGTTTTAACAATTAAGGTTGACCTTTCCAGGACATTCGGCAAATCCAGCAGCGGCAAATCAACTATTATCGCTTCTACGGAAGGCAATGTATCAGTGCCGGGCAAAGAGGAAGTAAAAATCGGATTAAACGTTTATACTAAGTAAAGTTAATAATAACAATAATTAATTAATTTAAGGAAAAGCTAATATAAACCGTTCTTAAAAATGATGTTTGTCTGTTGAAATAATAAGGAACAATAAAATAATTTTATGTTTCTTTATAAATAAATTAATTTTAATTTACCATGATAAATTGATTTTAAGACCGGTTTTATTTAATTTGCAAATTTATTTATTATTCTATTGTCCGTTTACTTTGTGTATACTGTATTTTTATTTTTGCATCGCATAAAGCCTTATAGACTATGCTCGTTTTTGTCTGGAATCCCCGGTCTTTAGACATGGAAGCATGTCAATCACTCCGTAACTGTAGATTAAGAAAGTTCATATATTAAAATTTCGTCCTTACTTTTTTATTTTTAACCTGACACTTCACCGCTTTTTTATTGCAAATCGAGCTTATTTAACTTATTAATTTATTAAAAAAACAGATTCAAGCGTTTTCCCCCGTCGTTCATTTCTGAAATGTAAGATAATAATTTACAAACTTATAGTTAAAGCTTACATATATATAGTTATATTTTACATATTAAATATTATTTGTTTACAAAATGTATATATTCCACTTCTTTTCATAACAATATTTATAGAGTAAGCTCTAATTATAAAATGGTCATAAAATATAAAAAATATTAGTTTGATATTTTTTTAGCAATATTAACCTTTATTCTATAAGTTAAAATTTTTAATATTAATAATTCATAAAATATACAGGTTAAAATATTACAATAAATATTAAAAATATATTACATATTTAGGTAATATACATGCATTTGCTGCATGGATTGTTTTTTATATTATAGCTTAATCACACTAACTTAATTCACTATTCACTAATTTAATTCGGAAAAAAACAGCAAAGAGGAGAGAGGTATGAACACATTTAGCAGGATAGAAAAGCGAAGGTTGAATCGGCCGGGTCGGAACCAAAAATCCGTGTTTTATATTTTAGTTTTTGGATTTTTCGCAGTTCTAAGTTTTGCGTTAT
>JAJYQS010000048.1 GCA_021794475.1 bacterium
AAAACGGCGCCAATAAACTTACCGAAAGGCTGCTATTAGACGGCATTTCGTCGGCAGCTATACACAGCAACAAAAGTCAGCCTGCAAGGACCAAAGCGCTGACCCAATTTAAGGACGGTTCTCTTTCCGTACTGGTTGCCACAGATATTGTTTCACGCGGACTAGATATAGACCATCTGCCGCACGTAGTAAATTTTGAGTTGCCGAATGTTGCCGAAGATTACATTCACCGTATCGGACGCACAGGACGGGCGGGCAGTGTCGGTGCCGCGATTTCATTAGTAGATAGAGAAGAGCTTCAATATTTAAAAGAAATTGAACGAGTTATTAAACGAGAGATCCCTAAAGTAGCATTTGACAGTTTTGTGCCTCCGGCTAATCTTCCGGCTGAAGTTCAAAATTCATCGCCGCGCCGGCAGAATATGCCAAAAAGGACTGCGAGCGCAAATTTTAATACTAATAATAGAACCGCTGATACTAATAAGAGATATGCAGGCGCTAATAATAGAACTGTCAGTACTAATAATAAAAGGTATACTGCCGGTGCAAACGCTAATAATAACAGAAAAACTGATGTCGACAATAATTATACGACCCATACAAATGCTGCAGCAATGCCTCGCACTGCTGCAGGACCAGGCAATCAAAACCGGCTGCAGCGTTATGGTAAAAGTCAAAATACAAGGACTGCGCAATTTAAAACATCGCGTCCGTCAAGTAAAAGTTCTGATTAACTCAACCGTCTATTTTTATAAAATTAATAATAATATTTAGTGGTGCGTTTATAGGTATATTTTTGAAATATTTCAAAAATATACCTATTTTTATAATAAAACTATGATAAAATGCGGTGTTTTATGAAAAATAAAAGTTTATATGCAATACTGTTTGCAGTGATAATTTTTGTAACGTCATTTTTTTTATATGCTCACTTTTTTGTATCGGTAGAGGTTGCAAAACCGATTAAAAATGTTGCTTATTATAGGAATAATGTTAAAACGGCAATGATAAAGCCAATAATATATCATAGGTTTAAAAAATTCTGGAAAGCCATGTATAGAAATCTCCGCAAAAAAAATGTCGTTTATAGTCTAAAACCGCTGTATAACGACAAAATAAATAAAATAGAGACGTACGATTTAACCTTAACCTCATATGACGGTCTAAAGTTAAAAGGTTATTTTGCTATTCCATACGGAGTTAAAGGAAAAAAATATCCCGGTGTGCTGTTATTACATGGATACGGTTCCTATGGTACTCCGGGCTGGGCACATTTTTTTGCAAAAAGGGGCTACGGCGCACTTTCTATTGATTTAAGGGGGCACGGAAGGAGCAGGTCAGTTTACAATCCAGGGTTTCCGGGACTCATGACAAACGGCATTCTACGCGTAAAAACTTTTTCGATGGTAAAAATAATAATGGATTCTCTATCATCGTTAAGATTTCTTGAGCATTTTAAAAATATAAATTCTAAATTTATATTCGTTACAGGAGGAAGTATGGGAGGAGGGCTATCATTAATCGACGCCGCAATAGACCATCATGTCGTAGCCGCCGCCGCAGATGTTCCCTTTTTGAGCGATATACCGGTACAGATGCCTCTTGCAAAGATGGGTCCATATATGGAAGTCAAATCGTTCTTAAAAAAACATCCGTCCAATAAAACTAAAGTTATGAGATCGCTGTATTATGTAGATACAAAGAATTTTGCCGGCTGGATTAAATCCCCCGTTCTTATCGGGATAGGACTTAAAGATGAGGATTGTCCGCCTAAAGGCACTTTTGTCGTATATAAACTGATTAAATCTAAAAAGCAGCTATTTATAGCAAAAAATAGCGGTCATGTGGTTTTGCCCGGATGGAACTTAGAGGTGTTTAAGTTTTTCGCAGCATATTTGCCAAAGACAATAAAATTGTATCATATTAATAAAATAGATAAAAAGAATGAAAGAAAACGGTTATGAGCACTAATAACCGCCGACCCCCTACCGTGTCAAGGGAGTTATATGTTTTATAACTTACTGGTATTGCTAAATTTATTGATTGGATAACAACTTTGCTAACTCTAAACCTGAAATATCACGCGGAATCTTAGGCATAGGCAAAAACTTCTTTTTTGGATTGGTGGAGCCTGATTATTTTAGGAATATCGGCTGTTAAGACTTTAAAAAATATTTTAAGCATTTAATATGGATAATGCAAGAAATATTTAAAACTAATCTATATCTATCTGGTAGGCACGGGCGGTCTCGAACCGCCGACCCCTACCGTGTCAAGGTAGTGCTCTAACCCCTGAGCTACGCGCCTATAAGGAATATAAACTATTTCCGTTTATAAATGAGAAAAAACATAAACATAAATATAAATACAATGAACTATAACAACATCAATTTTAAATTAGCAAATTAATTTTGTCAAGTTAATTTATTTTTTATATTTTTTATTTTTTAATACTAATGCAAAAACAGCGCCAAGCAATGTCATTATTCCACCAAATAAAAAAATATAATCGTAGGCTGCAATATTTGCAAATCCTTGAGCTAACTGATCTATCATAATTAATGGCGGATTTTCTCTTAAATGTGTAATAATGCCGGGATTAATTTTATCTAAAATATTTCCTTTTATTTCTTTCATAAATTCAGTAAACAAGTGATTGTTATATGTGAGAGTATCGGCATATTTATTTAAATAAAATACCTGTTTAATTACAAGAAGATTATCAAATAATGCAACGCCGACACCTGCAAATATTCTCATAGTAACAGGGAGCAAAGATGATGCTTCCGGTATAAAAGAGTCCGGCACGGCATTTAATCCTTCTGTCATAATCGGTGCGTATAAAAAACCAAACCCGATACCTCTTACTATTTCAGGCAAAATTATAGCAGCCAAGTTAGACTGCAGAGATAAATTGCTATACATTAAAAAAGATACAGCCGATAGAGCCATACCTATTATGATAAGTATTTTATTTCCTGTTTTATTGGAAAGCCTTCCTGCTATAGGCGCAAATATAGCTACCGCGATAGCCTGCGGCATAATAATCAAACCAGCGTTAAACGGAGTGTAACTCATAACATTTTGCAGATATACCGGAACAAAAAGCATAATTCCAAAAAGAGCCATAGCCCTTACTCCGTTTATAAGAGTTATAACTGAAAAATTAAAAAATTTAAAAATATTAAAATTAATAAGCGGATGTTTAATAAACGGTTCAACCGCTAAAAATGAAATAAAGCCTATCGCGCTCATAAGTTCGCTTATATGTATAAATGCAGAATTCCATTCTTTAATTTCTCCTTCATTAAAAACTACCATTAAAAAACCTATGCCAATTGAAAAAAGGATAAATCCGATAAAATCAAATTTTCCGCCATACGCGTCTTTAGCATAGTCGTCTTCTAATATTATAATAATGCCTATTAACGATATGATGCCGATGGGTATATTTATAAAAAAAATCCATCTCCATGTGATATATTCAGTAATAAATCCTCCTAGAGTAAGACCTACAGCTGGCGCTACCATAGAACCAATTGCCCATATTCCCATAGCCTTCGCTCTTTCATCAGGTTTAAAGATTTTTGACATCAAAGCGAGCCCAAGCGGCATAATGCCTGCTCCGCCTACACCCTGCAAAATTCTAAAAAATATTAATTCATTTAATGAAAAAGATAATCCGCAAAGAATTGAAGAAAGAACAAATATTATAATGCATATTATCAGAGGAATTTTAAGGCCGAATTTTTTTATGACATATATCATAGGCATAATAAAAATTGCCGATGAAATAGTGTAAGCTATCATAATCCAATTAGTATTGGTAAGATTTTCTCCCAGAGACGACATAATGCGGGGTATGGCGATAGTAACAATGCTCATATCAAGCATCACCATAAAATAAAATGATACAATCAGAGCAAGTATTAAATATTTATATGATTTTGTATATTCCATTGAATTATATTAAGTTAAGATAAAAGAATAACTATTAATTAAGAACAGCTCTAATAAATAATTAAATAATTAAATAATTAAAATCTGTATGATTGCATCATTGTAATATAATATGCTAAATAAATATTATTATATTATAATGACTTTAAAGTCATTAAGTCAATCTAAAAAATGCGAATTCTAAGAATAAACCAACTCAAGGCGTATTTCTTAAGGTGTATTTAAGATTTAAAAATTGAAAAAAATTAAATAAAAATATGACAAAATGGCAGATATTTTTGACAAAATGTCATATTAAATTAAAAATAAAAGATTATGGTTAGAACATATTAATTTGAATAATCGTTTAATTTATTGAAAATAATCAATAACGTCAAAAGATTGAAAACATAGTTAATAAATTTAAAATAAAATATTCCATTAGGCATACTTTTTGCAGTAGCAGTAACAGTATCTAATGATATTAAATTATTAAAATATAGATTATAAAATATAAATTATAGTTTGTTTATTACAGAACATAATATGCATAAAGCGTATATATAAAATGTATAAATAAAATGTTCGATATAAAATTTTAATTAAAAAAATAATTAATGATTAAACAATTAACAACAAAATAGCAGTAAATAATTAAAAACAACAAAATAATAGGAGATTATGTATGAGTGAATTTAACAAGTTAGCAATTATACTTGAATCTGAAGATTATGAAAAAGCGCATGTTGCGGCTATGATAGCCTCGGTAGCTGCCGTTTCATCCATTGAAGTATCAATATTTGTAACCATGAATGCCATCTATAATTTTTTGAAAGTAAATGTAAAAGAAAATAAATTCACAGGCGGTAAAATATTTGATAAATTGAAAGAGAAAAAAGCGCAAATGTTTTATGATATGCTGGATCAGGCTAAAATGTTCGGAGGATTGAAAATTTACGTCTGTTCTATGGTGATGGATTTGCTTGATTTAAAAAAAGAGGATCTTATAGATGTTATAGACGATAATCTAGGGCTTGCAGCTTTTCTTGGTCTTATGGAAGGAGCTCAGACGATAACTTTTTAAGTTAAGCTGTACCTTATTGAATATATTTATCGTATATCGGTTATACATTAAGGTTATATATGACTAACTAATTTATAGCTTGAATATAAATATAGATGTAAATAATTTAGATTTAGAAGTTATATATGACTCACTAATGTATATAGCTTGAATATGGTTCGTATACGGATTTTTATAATGTTATAAGCCGCAGCATTACATTCTTTTGTTTAATATGTTTAATTTAATTTAATTTAATTTAATTTATTTTATTTGTTTTATTTATTTTTTATGTAATTTTGAGTTATACTTAACGTATTATTGTAATAATAAAATTAGTATTATGTTAAAAAATGTTCTAATATAAAAATAGATAAAAATATAATAATTGGAGGTTTTTCATGGCAGATTTAAAGGATATTAAAGCTGATGTTGTAGTCGATGCAAGAGGCACATATTGCCCGGGACCGTTAATGGAATTAATTAAAGAAATGAGGCAGCAGCCGGTGGGTGCGGTCATAGAGGTTATATCCGGAGATGCCGGAAGCGCTAAAGATGTTCCGGAGTGGCTGAAAAAAGTTAATCAGGAATTTTTAGGCGTATTAGAAGAAAATAATTACTGGAGAATTTTTACAAAAAAAACAAAAGAAATGTAAATATTGATTTAATTTATTAAATAAAATAAATAACAGTAAAAGAAATTTAAAGAAATCAAAAGGAATTTAAAGAAATTAAAAAGCAAAATGGAGGCCATTATGTCAAAGAGAGTTGTAATTGTAGGCGGTGGAGTAGGCGGCACTATCATAGCAAATCTTCTTGCTAAAAAAATGAGACAGGAAGTCAAAAAAGGCGACGTTATTATAGACGTTGTTTCGGATAACCCTATTCATTTTTATCAACCAGGTTTACTTTATATGCTCATAGGACTTAAAAATCAGGAGGAACTTACAAGGGATGAACGAAAACTTCTTGACCCTATGGTTGAGCTACATCTTCATCCTGCCGTGAAAATTGATAAAGATAAAAACGAAGTTCATTTAAAAAACGGCGTGATTTTAAATTATGACATATTAGTTATAGCCACCGGTTCAAAACCTGCGCCTGAAGTAATTCCCGGATTAAGAGAAGGCGGCAACTGGTTTTATGAATTGGACGCATGTCTTAAATTAAGGCATGAGCTTATGAATTTTAAAGGCGGTAAGATAGTTCTTGCTATCGGGCTGCCTCATAAATGTCCCGTTGCTCCTTTAGAAGTAACGTTTATGCTTGATGACTGGTTTAGACAGAAAGGAGTCAGAGATAAAGTTGAATATACCTATACATATCCTATTGGTAGGTTGCACGGTCTGGAATCGGTTGCTAATTTCGCGGCTAAGACGTTTCCTGAAAGAAATATAAAGTCTGAAACGCTGTTTAATATGAAAGAAGTTGATGCCAATAAAAAAACTATAACGAGCATAGAAGGCGTAACTTTAAAATACGACCTTTTAATTACCATTCCGCCGCATAAAGGCGCTCAAGTTATAGAGGATTCCGGACTTGGCCAGAACGGGTTTATACCTACGGACAGATATACGCTAAAAATGGAAGGAAGCAATAACGTCTATGTTGTGGGCGATACTACCAATCTTCCTATCAGCAAAGCGGGTTCAACCGCCCATTTTGAATCAGATATCATCGTTGAAAATATAGCTTCAGAAATAAGAGACGGTTTAACCCCATTCAGATATGACGGAAAGGTCTTCTGCTTTATTGAAACTGGTCTGACGAAAGGCACTTATATAATGTTTGATTATAATAATCCGCCGAATGTTGTTCCTCCGTCATCTCTTATACACTGGTTTAAATTAACTTATAACAAAGTTTACTGGCTGACCCCTATGGGCATTCTGTAATGAAGCAGGTATAAATAATTAAGAAGCAGAAACCGGAAAACGGTTCGCAGAAGCAGCGTGAGCAGCGTTCAGCGTTCGTTATAAGCAGCAGAAGCGGCAGACGAACGAGCAGTTAGTCAAAGCAGCAGAAGCGGTTTCCGATTTATGTTTTGTTTCATCTAACTTATGATTTTGGAGGCAATTATGGCTGAAAAAGAAAAAATAGATGCCGCATCGGTGCTTATTCGAAAACTTGAAGAGAAGCCCGAAGCGTTAAATCATTTATTGAATATTATAGACAGATTAGACGCAATAGACGATATTACCGCTATATTAACCGCAGGAAAAGATTCAGCTACCGATGCCATGGTTCAGCGCTTAGCCGATAACGTTACAACCGGTTTTTCGATGATGGACAGTTTTTCCGGCGAAGAACAGCTTGCTATGTTCAGAACTGCCGGTGATAAGTCGTCAAGCATTAAAAGCGCTATAGAGACATTAGACGAATTAGAACGCTCAGGCACGCTGCAGACTTTAAAAGAAATGGGCAATCTTGCCGCAGGTTTTGCAAAAGGTTCAACGGATATGATGATTGAAAGAATGGCATCTACCGCGGAAAAGCTGACGGAAGTTGCAAGCGTATTAACGGAAGACAATATGTCCAATCTTGTTAAAAAAGCAGCTATGGTTTCTCAGTCTTTAGAATCATCCCTGTCTAAGATTGACGAATTAGAACGCTCAGGCACGCTGCAGACTTTAAAAGAAATGGGCGACTTTGTCGCCGGTTTTGCCAAAGGCACGACGGATATGATGATTGAAAGAATGGCATCAACCGCGGAAAAACTTACGGAATTATCC
>JAJYQS010000111.1 GCA_021794475.1 bacterium
AGAAATATAAGATTTTTTTATCCGAACAATTGGGAATGGGTTCCGATATCTATAAGCCGTAGCTCGTCTTCTATAATTTGATAAATCAAAAGAAGGTCATTTTTTATATGGCATTCACGGCAATGGCTGAAACCGCCGGTTAATTTATGGTCATTGAATTTTATATCGAGAGGTTTTTGGTTTAATAAAGTTCCTATAATAATCTCTATTATTTTCTCATCTAAACCGGATATTCTGGTTTTATAATGTTTTTTAAAAACTTTTGTTTGATAAACCTTCACGATCTTAATTCTTTCATTATGTCGGTTAAATTATCTCCGCAATAAATTAAATCTCCGTTTTCGGCTTCTTTTATTGCTTTTATCGTTTCTTTGTTGGGTATTTCAAGCTCGAACGGAAGTTTTTTATCCATTACTACCTTGGCAAGAAACATATTAATGCCGTCGCTTAAGGTAAGATTATATTTCTTAAAGAATTCTTTGGCAAAATCCCTGTTATTTTTATTTAGCTTTATGCTTGTGGATATCCTTTTTTCACTTTGTTTTACGGTTAATGCTTTCATAGTTTATATACCTCTATATATGTTTATATGTTTTCTATTATTATAACACTAAAGTATTACTGAATCAAATATTTGATTAAAAATTGATAAAAATACCATTACTTATTATTCCATACATCGTTAACCGCCTAACGTAAGGTCTCCGGTACTAAATGGCTATATCCATAAACGGCGTAATGCCATATTTTCCCGCGCAGCCTTATTTTATCTGACATTCTTGCTCTCTTTCCATTGTGACGGATTTGTGACAGATTTTAAGAAAATTTGTGCCATTTATGACGATTTTAGCAAGTTTAGTGCGGAATATCAAGAGGCTTGAAAGTGCTTATTTACTGCGTCTTTGAATGGTAGGCGGAGCAGGGTTCGAACCTGCGACCCCCGGCTTGTAAAGCCGATGCTCTAACCGGCTGAGCTATCCGCCCATATTTATTTTTATTCATCTAAACAACAGCAATCTACGCAACGGCAAACTACCCGCCGCTACAAACACAACTTATTTTAATCCGTGACAACCAGTTTGTTTATAAGGAAATTAGTTGTTACGCCACATCAGTTTCTAAAGATACGATTTTTTTTATTGGAAAACAAACCCTCGTTCTTTTCACAAAGAATCGAGGGTCAAATTATGTAAGTAAACTAAACCATATTGATTACTTTACTATATATGATTTAACTTGTTTTACGATTATTTTCCGGCATTAACAGCTTCTTTAAAGGTCTTGCCGGGTTTAAACTTAGGAGACTTAGATGCTTTTATCTGAATCTCTTTACCGGTTTGCGGATTTCTGCCTTTTCTTGCGGCGCGTTTAACAACTTCAAAAGTTCCAAATCCGACCAATCTGACGCTATCACCTTTTTTAAGCGCAGCAACAACAGACTCGACTGCTGCATTTAATGCCTTTTCACTGTCAGCTTTAGTAAGTTTAGATGATTTCGCAATTGCATCTACTAACTCAGCTTTTGTCATAAAATTCCTCCTTCATAATTTAGAAAAAATTGATTTACTTAATTTTACGTTCATACTGAAGTTATTTTCTTTAAACGCTTCAACGTCAGCACTTAACAAACTATTATTAATATATATATGTTTATTGTAAATATGTCAATAAAAATCTTTGTTCTTATGAAATTTTTTATTAAACTTAATACAATATGCTGTATATAACTACGTATATTATAACTATTTATAACTGCAGATATTAAATATTATATATTATTTATATACTATATATAACTGAATATATTAACTATTATACATATAGCTGCATATAGTATATAAAGCAAATATACTATATAAACACTACTTAATTGACACATCATTATAATTTATAGTTTGATTCCTCTCAGTTGGAACTCGACCCTGTTTTACCGGGCGAATCCATATCTTTTTCGTAAAGAATAATCGGCATGGAGTTATTTAATATTACATCGTCATTAATTACGCATTCTTTAATAGTAGAGTCGGTCGGGATTTCATACATTATATCAAGCATGATAGATTCGAGAATAGCTCTTAATCCTCTTGCTCCTGAACCATGTGTAATTGCCTGCTTAGTAATTTCTTTAATAGCCGAATCGGTAAATTTAAGCTTAACATTTTCCATATCAAATAGTTTCTGATATTGCTTGATTAAAGCATTTTTAGGTTTAGTTAAAATTTCTATCAGCGCTTTTTCATCAAGTTCTTCTAATGCTGCTATAACAGGAAGTCTGCCTATAAATTCCGGAATAAGTCCAAATTTAAGAAGGTCTCTTGCCTCTACTTTCTTAATAATATCATAAGAATGCGTTTGCTGTTTTTCTCTTTTAATATTTGCGGTGAACCCTATCGGCTGAGAATTCATTCTTGTTTCTATTAATTTATCAAGACCGGTAAAAGCACCCCCGCATATAAAAAGAATATTAGTTGTGTCTATCCTTAAAAACTCTTGATGAGGATGTTTCCTTCCGCCTTTTGGCGGCACATTGGCAACCGTGCCTTCTATAATTTTTAAAAGAGCCTGCTGAACGCCTTCTCCTGAAACGTCTCTTGTAATAGAAACATTATCGGATTTTTTTGCTATTTTATCTATTTCATCAATATATATTATACCTTTTTGAGCCTTTTCAACATCATAATCGGCATTTTGAAGCAGCGATAAAATAATACTCTCCACATCCTCGCCGACATAGCCGGCTTCTGTTAAACTCGTTGCATCGGCAATAGCGAAAGGGAGTTCAAACATTCTCGCAAGTGTTTCTGCTAATAATGTTTTACCGCTTCCGGTAGGACCTATAAGAAGAATATTGCTTTTTTGCATTTCCACATCATGAAAAGGATTTTTGTCTTTCGATTCTTTTAACCCTTTATTTTTTTTTAAAGCTGCATTATATTCAATTCTTTTATAATGATTGTATACTGCAACGGAAAGTATCTTCTTAGCTTTTTCCTGACCTATTACATACTGGTCTAAAAAATCTTTAATTTCTGCCGGTTTGTAAATCCGCTCTTTATCTTTCAATTTTAATTCCGCAGCCTCAGGAATTTCTTCTGAAATGATATCATTACATAGCTCTATACATTCATCGCATATATAAACTGACGGACCTGCTATGAGTTTTTTGACTTCATCCTGTGATTTTCCGCAGAAAGAACAGTATAGCTCTCTGCCGCTGCTGTCATCATTATTATTTTTCTTAGCCATTTTAATTACCTCTTTATTTTTTATCTTTACTATTTATTTCTTTATCTGCATCCTTTTTCTCAACCACTTTGTCTATAATACCGTATTCGACGCTTTGAGCTCCGCTCATATAAAAATCTCTTTCTGCATCATCCTTAATTTTTTCAATAGACTGCGATGTATGAAAAGATAAAATTGAATTTAATTCTTCTCTCATTCTTAAAATTTCACGCGCCTGTATATCGATATCCGTAGCTTGACCTTGAAATCCTCCTGACGGCTGGTGAATCATTATCCTTGAATGAGGCAGCGCAAACCTTTTTCCTTTCGTCCCCGCAGCTAGTAATACCGCTCCCATACTTGCGGCTTGCCCCATGCAAAGAGTCGAAACATCCGGTCTTATATATTGCATCGTATCATAAATAGCAAGCCCCGAAGTTATAACGCCTCCAGGCGAATTAATATAAATACTTATATCTTTCTCCGGGTCTTCCGATTCTAAAAATAAAAGCTGAGCTATTATAAGATTTGCGAATGTATCGTCAATTGCTTCGCCTATAAAAATAATCCTATCCTTTAATAACCGCGAATATATATCGTAAGCTCTTTCACCTCTGTGTGTCTGTTCAACGACCATCGGGATTAATGACATATTTAGTTTCTCCTGATTTCTTAATTAATTTCTTAATTGATATTATTTCTTTTATAACTATTCATTTTATATATTACTCTTAATAGCTGCGGCAAAAGGTGTCCTGATTTGGATTGACGTCCGTCTCCAATTTCTCACAATTTACCACTCATTTATCTATATTATACATAAGATATCTTATTTGCAATAATAAAATTATATATTTTTTCTTCAAGCAAGTGATTTTTGAGATTTTCATAATTCTCTTTATCATTTGCATATAGTTTTTTGATTTCTTCAAATTCTAAACCTGACTCTTTAGACGTCTGGCGGTAAAAATCTTCTATGTCTTTATCGCCGACTTCAATTTTTTCAAACTTTCCTATATTTTCTATTAAAAGATAGGACATAATATCTTTTTTTGCCATAACTTTCAGTATATTAAACATATCCTGTTTTTGCTTATCCGTCATTGAAGTGTTTTTATATTTTTCATCCTTCATTAAGTTGTCAAATCTGGCTCTTGCATCCTGCTCAATCATACTTTCGGGTATTTCTACCGGATTATTTTTAATCAATTCTTTGGTTATTGCTTCAGTGAGCGTTTGTTTCTGTTTTTTATCTTCGTAAGCTTCCAGTTCATCTCTTAATTTTTTCTTAAAATCTTCTACGCTTTCAAAATCTCCAAAATTTTTAAGTATATCTTCGTTTAAAACCGGCATAATCTTCTTTTCAATATTTTTAATTACGCCTTTTATGGTAACATCTTTTTCTTTATCCGCAAATTCAAAGCTGTCGCCTATTTTTTTACCGTTAAACGACGACTCTAAGTCCTTATCCGAAGTACCGGAATTGATATTTAACGTATAATCTTTTGCGCTGTCGATAGTATTGTTTTCAGAATCTACGGTAACATAATCTATATGGACAAAATATCTGTCGTGTTCGTTAATAGTTTCATCAGGGTTTAATTTAACCGGTTCAGACATTCTTTCAAGCAGGTAGTTAATTTCATCTTCTAAAACCGCTTCCGTAATTTCTCTTTTTTCAATTTTTTTAATTTTCAAATCTAAATTAACGCTTGATATATTCGGGAGAACTTCAAATCCTATTTCATAAGTATCTGCCGATAATTCTCTGTCGACGGATGGATTGCCTGCCAGCATAATATTTTTGTCGCTCACTAACTTTTTAAAGTCATCATTCAGCACATCCATTTTAGCTTCTTCTAACAGTTCTGCTTCATGAAACTTTTTAATTACGGAAATTGGAGCTTTGCCGGGTCTGAAACCTTTTATATTCGCTTTTTTAGCAACTTCTTTTAATTTTGATTCAAGAAGACTGTTGACTTTTTCAATATCTATCTGTATTTTTACTTTTCTTTTGATAGGAGAAATTTCTTGCACTACAAGTAAATCTTTGTTCTGCGCTATATCGACATTTCCTGCGTTTTCTTCCACTATTGAAACCTCCGGATAGTTATTCTTCGTTTAAATATACTTACTTATATTATAAGTTATAGCTAGTTGTACTTAATTGTACTTATTTGTATTTAGTTAAATTTATTTGTATTTAGTTATATATAGTTATACTTAATTAAATTTAATTGTATTTATTTATACTTATTTGTACTAAGTTATATTTACTTATCTTGCGTACGCTTATTTCTGCTTATTTTTATTTATTTAGTTATATTTATTTATATTACGCTTATTTATGCTTATTGCTATCCGACAAATATCGGTCTTTTAGACAGCATATCGGCAACGTTAAGATTTCTAAAAGGCAAATCTTTGGTCTGGTCTAAAATTTCTTTAACAAGCGCATCTTTGGTCATATTTTCAGTTTTTCTATCTCGGTATCTGTTTCTGACGGATAATAAATTTGAGGTTTTTTCTTTTTCGCCTACAACCAAAATGTATGGAACCCAGTCCTCTTCCGCAAACATAATTTTTTTACCCATGCTGAAATCTCTATCGTCAATATCAGTTCTTATTTTGTAAGAAGAAATATTTTTCATTAATTCCGCGCAATATTCCATATATTTTTCAGAGACCGGTATAATTCTGACCTGTGTAGTACTTAACCATAGAGGTAAAACAGGAATTTCCTTTTTAAGCGCTTCTTCTAAAAGCAGATACATCCAGCGTTCGATTGTTCCGACTGAAGAATGGCAGATTGTACATCCCTCTTTTTCGCCTCTTTCATTTACAAAATTGATGCCGTATCTTTCGGCATCGATAACATCAAGCTGGACGGTCGAAAGTTGACATGAGCCGCCGACTGAATCAATACCTTGAAATTCATGTTTTAACGCCCAGTAATGTTTCATTTTAGATAAATTTTCAATTAACGCCGGCTTTTTGGAATATCTTAAAAGGCTGACCAATTTATCTTTGTATTTGTCGTAATATTCCTTAACTATTCTGAATACTACGGCGTACTCTATGTTAATGGCATCTGCCAGGTCGGAATACTGTCTGTAAAGTTCCTGATATTCATCAAATCCTTCTTCAATATTGCTGCAAAAACTGTGTATGTCAGGCATTGTAAATGCCCTCAGACGTCTTAACCCTGAGAGTTCTCCGCTTCTTTCATATCTGAAACTTTTTGAATATTCATAAAATCTCAAAGGCAGCTGTTTATAGCTTATCTTTGCATCTTTAATCATAGAAAACAAACCAAAATCTCCGGCAAATCTTAACACAAATTCTTTTGTTCTGTCGAAAACAATTGACGCGGAATCGTCTTTAACTTTTTCGTCAGGCACCATTATAGTATAATGCCTTTCATGAAAAGATTCGCCTTGTCCTTTGATATCAGGCTTGTTCCAATTATATATCAGAGGAGTTTCTATTTCCATGCATTTTAGTTTAACTAAAGCAATCTCTTCAGCCCAGTCTGAAATAAGTTTATATAGCAGAGTTCCTTTAGGATATAGTCTTAAATGCCCTGAGTCTGAATTATCTTCATGGTCGGCTATTTCAAGACGCCGCATCGCTTCGACCGAAGGAGGTTCTGCGCCTTCTTTTACCTTAAATTCCTCAAACGCTATAAATTTTTTTAAAGAAGGATATTTGTTTAATATTTCGCTGTCTAAAATATTTTTATCGTTAATATCTATTAGTATTTCACTGCCGTCCGGATTTAAAATAAAAAATTCGCTTTCTACTTCTTTTGCAATATCATCCCTATTTTTAGATTTTGCAATTTTGTTATTAGCAGCATTAACATCCGATGCCTCTGTCTTATTTCCTGAAGAAGAGATTATATGCCTTGAAGATTCGCTCAGCGGATGACCTTTGCATGCGATAGAAAAACTTTTATACCAGCCGAAAGGCGCTCGTTCTATTCGCACATACGGCAGCGCATTCTGAAGTTTATTTTTCAGTCCGTCCAATATTTTGATAGCGTCGGACGGTCTTCCCAAATCATTTGATAAGTGCGCATAAGGATATATTATAATGGTAGGAGGTTTTAGTTCGTTAAATAGTTTTTCGATTTCAATAAGAGCTAAATTAATAATTTCATCAGACTCTGAAGCATCTGGGCTCTCTATAGTTGAAAAAACTACCAATGAATCATCAAATGTACTATTTTCATGAACACTTTCATTTATTTTCTCAGCCATCGGAGTTTTTCCGGTAAGCCCGTAGCTGAAATTATCGGCGTGAATAAGGAGTAATCTCATATTTTTGCGTATTAATCTTTTATTATGCTGTTAAATTAGATTGAAATAAATATAAACAAATTGGAATAAATATAAAGAATCAAACCAAGAACAATTAATATTTAATATTGCGCTGCCTTACACCGCTGCCCTTTCCGGCGGTGCTAAGTTCTATAAAATATAGGCTGCCGATGCAGCAGGTTTCATAAATATTATACTTATATAAAAAATAATTTGCAAATAAATTAAACTTGCAAACAAAAAAACCCGCCGTTTTTATTTAAAACAGACGGGATATGTAAAATTTATATTTATTCTATTATTATTTATATGGAAATATGTAATAAGAATTGGTAGTTATAACACTATCTATATCTGATATATATTTTAAAGTTAGAAGTCGTTAGGCATGGATTCAATCTCTTTTGCCGTGAAAACAGGTCCTTCTTTACAGACATAAACGCTGCCTATGTTACATCTTCCGCATTTTCCGATGCCGCATTTCATTCTGTTTTCAAGAGTTGTGATAATATCTTCTTTATTAAATCCCATTTTTTCTAAGGACTTTAAAACAAATTTTATCATAATAGGAGGACCGCAGACAACGGCTATTGCATTATTGCCTTTAACAGGCAACTCTTCAAGTATAGTAGGAACAAAGCCGACTCTGCCTTTCCAATCAGGCGTTTCTCCTCCCGGGTCTACCGTAATTACAACATCGGTATTGGCAAAAGATTTCCATTCCTCAATTGCATTTTTATACATTAAATCCATAACGGTTTTTGCGCCGTATAATACCGTTATTTTGCCGTAATCATTTCTTTCGTCTAAGCAATACTCAAGAATTGATTTGACCGGCGCCATTCCTATGCCGCCTCCGATAAATATTATGTCTTTGCCTTTCATTTTACCGGTATCAAAAAAATTACCGTAAGGACCTCTAAAACCTATGCTGTCTCCTACATTCAAACTGTTAATGCCTGCGGTAGCTCTCCCTGACGTTCTGAAACTGAATTCAAAAAATTCTTTTCTTAGAGAAGACGAAGCAAAACCGAATGTAGATTCCCCCTCTCCTATACAGGAAAATTCCCCGAACTGACCGGGCAGATAATCGATGCTCGCGCCGTCAACCGTTAGTCTTACCGTTTTTGTATCAGAAGTCTCTTGAATTATTTCTTTAATAACCGCCAACTTAGGCAAATAAATGTTTTCCATTTCAAATCCTTATTAATTATATGTCTTAATTGATTTTAATTTAACTTAATTTGCTTTATTGTACTTATTGCGTTATATTGTCTTCCATAAGCGACAATTCTGAAGTTATTTCTCTCAAATCTATGTCTTCAGGACAGTTTCTTGAGCATCTGCCGCATCCCACGCATAAATATTTATTAAACTTTTCATTGTATACTTTAAATTTATGCATAAGTCTCTGCCTGTATCTGTCCCCCTGCGTCACTCTAGGATTATGCCCAGACGTGTGCAGCGTAAATATTCCAAACTGGCAGGAATCCCAGTTTCTTATCCTCTTGCCCTTTTCATTAGTCCCTTCATCCTGAATATCAAAACAATGGCATGTCGGGCAGGTGTATGTGCATATACCGCAGCCAATACAAGATAAAAACTTTTCCTGAAAATAGCTGCTCGTAAAATTTTTATCAAGAAAACCTTGAGTTTTTTTAATGTCAAACGCAGCTTTCCAGTCTTTATCGGCAGGGAACGCTTCTTTTGGAATTTCTTTAAACAAACCGGCGTTTTCAGAAGTTGAATTTATAAGCTCCAGTCCTTTCTCGGTAATTACTTTGGCGTAATAGCCGCTGCCGCCTTTTTTAAGCAGAATATCGGAACCGTATGAACTTTCCGGAGACAGCTGAGCTTCTGTGCAAAAGCAGTAATTATCCGGCTGAACGCATGCTATAGATATTATATATAAATTTTTAAATTTTTCATTAAAAAATTCGTCTTTATAGTCCCAGTTAAAAACTTTTTCCATAATAGGTCCCGCACCCGCATCGCATGGTCTTGAACCGAATATTATTCTCTTTACACTTTTTTTGCCGCTGTTTCCGCCATCCGCACCGGCATTTTCTAGCGGGTCTAAAATATTAATATTACTGCCCGAAATGGAGTATTCAAATAATGTTTCTGTTTTTGGAAGCAAATATTCTTTAAAAGACAGTTTAGGCAGCAGAATATTTAAATCTGCGTCTTTAAAATCAGTTATTTTATCATAAAACGTATCGCCGTCTTTATCTTTCGGAGCTATTACTTCATTATTCTGCGCAACTAAATTATTTACAAATTTTTCTATGTTGTCCGAAGAAATTTCATAATATTTTTCTTCCATAAGCTGTTTTCTCCATCAAGAATATTAATTTACGGAATATTTCCGTATATATCTTTTATTTATGTTTATTTATTTTAACTTAAATCTATCTAATTTAAATTTACTTAATTTAAACCTATATATTTTAATTCTTTATTCATTATTCTTAATTATTATTTATTATTTTATAAATTCATTAAAATCGTTAGCGTCAAATGTGCCAAAAACCGGTTTAGCATTAATATCGACGCCCGATTTGTAGCCAAATTTTTCAAAGACATCTCTTGCCATTTTCTCATTTACAAGCATAAGCGGGATATTCACCGGACACGCTCTTTCGCATTCGCCGCAGCCGATACATCTGCCGGAAAGATGATAAGCCCTAATCATATTCCACTGAGCATTGCCTGTTTCTTCAATATTGGTTTCAATCCATTGCGGTGTATTTTTTTCTACTATGCACCTTGTGCAGTAGCATAAGGGACAAGCCTGCCTGCATGCATAACATTTTATGCATTTTTCAAATTCTTTCTGCCAAAACATATTTCTGTCTTCAACACTCATGGCATCAAGTTCTTCTATTTTTGCATAAGGCTTAATGTCTCCGTTTATTTCAAAAGCAGGTTCATCCGATTCGACAAGATAATCATAAAGCAGAGGAGTATGTACCTCGCAAACTAAACATTTATCATAAACGGTAGATTGTTTGACAGAATCTTCCCCTTTGTCAGCCAAATTTTGCTTCACGGCTCCGCGGCATTCAACCCCGATAATTTTTATATTATCCCTTGAAAGTTGATATTCCTGAATTAAAGTATTAACCGCTTTTTCATCGCATCCTTTAACAACGAGCCCGATTTTTCCAAATTTTTTTACTTCAGGTTTTTTTAAAAAAACAGCTAAATCCTGAACACAGTGAGCATTAAAAGACAATTTAGATACATCGTTAGGGTCGGTTATAAAAACAGAACGCATTCTTAAAGGATTAGACCCTTTAGTAAAACCTATAATCAGATTTACTTCTTTATTTTCTAAAAGTTCTTTTGCGGTATTTTGCAGCTTATCATTCATTTTTTCCATAAGATATATCCTGTTTGGGCTGATGTTATATATTATTTGGTTGTATTATAAAATATATAATTAGACATACATTTATTATACATATTAATTATCATATATATTAATCTTACATTTAATTATTTTTTACTGAATATATCGCTATTGTCAGGTAATAATTTTATTTTATTTGTAAATTCATTTATAACTGAAACCCATTTATTTCCTTCAGACGCACTTATCCATGAAAATTCTACCCTGTTTATATCAACTCCTAAATAGCTCAATAAATCCCTGAATGCAGTATATTTTCTTCTTGAATGGTAATTGCCGCTGGTATAATGGCAATCACCCGGGTGGCATCCTGAAACTAACACACCCTTTGCGCCTTTTTTAAACGCTTCCACAACAAACAGCGGGTCTATTCTGCCTGTACACGGCAATTTAATTACCCTGACATTTTCAGCGTATTTCATTCTGCTTGTTCCAGCCAGATCCGCCCCGTTGTAAGTACACCAGTTGCAAACAAAGGCAATTATGCGCGGCTCTTTATCTTTATCTTTAGCACCGCCCGCCGAATATTCTTTATCACCACGGGCGTTCTGAACGTCTTCGACTATGTTGTTTTCCATGTAAATCTGCTCCAATGTATGTTTAATAATTATTCAAATGTATATTGTACATTTACACACTCTTCAAACGGCAAGCGATTTTATCTCCGCAAAAATCTGCTCGTCTAAATAGCCTTTTAAATCAATTGATTTAGAAAAACACGCATTTACGCAAGCGCCGCATCCTGCGCATAACCCTGAATTAACATTTGCGACAACCTTTAAAACATTGCCGTTTCTGTCCTTAATTTCTTCTTTGCTTATCGCGCTGTACGCACAGACTCTCCTGCAGTAAAAACATCCCACGCACGTCGTCTTATTAACAGAAGCAATCGTTCCTTCAACTTCATACTCGCTTTTTGAAAATAATCCGAGTATTTTAGAGGCGGCTGCAGAACCGGAAACAACCGATTCAGGAATATCGCGCGGGCCCTGAGCCATTCCGGCAAGATATATACCTGCGGTTGAAGACTCGGCAGGACGAAGTTTAGGATGAGATTCAGTATAAAAACCATATTTATCGTATGAGATACCGAGCATTTGCGCCATCTTATCGGAACCTTTTTTAGGTATAACACCGGTTGCAAGAACAACCATATCGGCAGCAATTTCAACCTGATTTCCGGACAGCGTATCCGCGCCTTTAACAATCAGCTTGCCATTGTCTTCGTATATCTTAGAAACCCTGCCTCTTAAATATATAGCGCCTTCATTTTCCATCGTACCTCTGACAAATTCTTCATAACCTTTGCTCGTTGCCCTTATGTCTATATAAAAAACATAGCTTTGAGAACCGTGAACCTTGTGCGCAAATAATTTTGCGTGTTTAGCTGTGTACATACAGCAAACTTTTGAACAGTAAGGAACGCCTTTTTCAGGGTCTCTTGAACCGACGCATTGAATAAAAACAATCGTCTCGGGAGTTTTGCCGTCTGACGGTCTTTTAACAACGCCTTCGGTAGGTCCGGAAGCCGACAAAAGCCTTTCAAACTGCAGTCCTGAAATCACATCTTTAAATTGACCGTAGCCGTATTCGCCGTATAAAGAATTTTCCATTAAATCATAACCTGTTGCGGCGACAATAGCGCCTACTTTTTCTTCTATTATTTCATCCTGCAAATCAAAATTTATACATTTAGGTCCGCAGGCATCGTAACATTTTTGACATTTGCCGCCTTTTTTATAATGCAGGCAAACACTTCTGTCTATAACCGGAATTAACGGAACTGCTTGCGGAAATGGAACATAAATAGCAGTTCTTTCGGATAGATTAACATTAAATTCACTTTTTACATTTTTATGCATAGGACAGATATTCCAGCAGTCTCCGCAGCCTGTGCAATCTTTTTCGACTATGCTTCTCGCCTTCTTTTTTATTTTTACGTTAAAATTTCCTATATAACCGGAAACTTCTTCTAATTCAGAATATGTATAAAGTTTTATATTAGGATGCTGATATACTTCTACCATTTTAGGAGTCATTATGCAGCTGGAACAGTCGAGGGTCGGAAATGTTTCATCAAGCTGTATCATTTTTCCGCCGATAGAAGGTTCTTTTTCGACAAGGATAACCTCAACGCCGCCGTTTGCAATGTCAAGCGCAGCCTGTATTCCTGAAATTCCGCCGCCTATAACAAGGGCTTTTTTTGTCAGAGGAACCCTGACATCTTCAATGGCTTTGTTCTTCTTTACCTTTTCAACCATCATTTTCAATAGGTCTATTGCTTTTTCCGTCGCCTTTTCTTTATCTTCGTGCACCCATGAAACCTGTTCTCTGATATTTGCTATTTCAATAAAATAAGGATTAAGACCTTCTTTTACGGCAGCTTTCCTGAATGTATTTTCATGCATATGCGGAGAGCAGGCGGCAAGAACAACACCTGTGAGATTTTTATCTTTAATCATTTTTCTCAAGGTATTTTGCCCAGGGTCGGAACACATATACTTGTAATCGACAGCCTCGACGACTCCCGGGATTTTAGCAGCCTCTTCGGCCACTCTTTTAACGTCTACGGTTCCTGCAATATTGGAACCGCACCAGCAAACAAATACTCCTATTCGTGCCATAATATATTTACCTCGGTATAAATAACAAACAAATTTAATTTCATTACGATATTTTTTTCAATACTTTATCGGCATTTACCATATGTCCGCCAATAGCCAGTTCCTCAGGGGAAAAACCGAAAGCAAGCCCCAGAAGTTCAGTAATAAACAGAACGGGCAGCCCTATCCTTTCCGCATATTTTCTTTCTATCTCTCTCTGTCTTACATCAAGATTAGAATGACATAACGGACAGGCAACGACTACGAGGTCGGCGCCGTGTTCTTTAATATCATATAAAATCTTTCCCGTTAACGCCATAACAACGTCAGGTTTTGACAGCGAATTAATAGCTCCGCAGCACTCTGTTTTGTAAGAATAGTCCACAGGAACGGCTCCGGTTAAAGCGACTAATTCATCCATTGATACCGGTCTGTCAGGGTCGTCAAACTTCATGACCTTAGGCGGTCTTACTAAAAGACATCCGTAATATGATGCGACTTTTAAACCGGACAGAGGTTTTTTAACCAGCGATTTTATTTTTTCTTTACCTGCCACGTTAATTAAGAACTCAAGCATATTCGAGATATTAAGGGAATTGCTGTAAGGCATTTCTAATGAATCCGTTATCTTCTTCTTCAGGATATCGTCCAAACCCATTTCATATTTTGCCGTTTTTAATCTGCTTGAACAGGCGGCGCAAGGTGCCAGCACTTCTTCAAAACCGTTGTTTTCGGCAATTGCAAGATTCCTTGCCGGAAGAGCTACGGACAAATTATGGTTAAGACTGTGAGCGGCGGAAGCTCCGCAGCAATTCCAATCGGGAATTTCCTGAATTTCAATATTTAATGCTTCTAATATTTTTAAAAGAGATACTTCATATTCAAAGGATGTCCCCTTAAGGCTGCATCCGGGATAATATGCCAGTTTCATATATTGTATTTTACAGTTAAGCTTTTAACTAAACCGTCCTCCGTTTATTTTATAAAAATGAATAACAACCTGTTATTAATTGTATAATTTATTACTTTTTAACTATTCTTATCTATAATTAATTATTACCTGCCGCTTATGACTTATTATTAAATTATTGCTAATTACTGCTTATAGTCATTGCTAACTGCTTATTAGCAATTAATTATTAACCGTTAATTATTAATTGCTAACCGTTAAGTCGTATAAGCCGCATATTATTTAATTATTCAAAATCTTTAAATATTTTGGCAATCTGATTTATATCGGAAACTTTATCGCTATGCATCTTTAATTTTCCTTTTTCAATCATCTTTGGCGCAAGAAACATATCTCTGAAAAGATGTTTAGTCTTCAGCTTATATTTCCCGACTAATTCAAGCTCAAAAATTCTGCCGTTAGATTTAACATTGTCCAGAAAAACCTCATGAAAAGTTTGAACTTCTTTTTCAGTTTTTGATTCTATACCCCTGTTAACGGCAATCTCGCGCAGCACATCCATTATGCCCGCCACTTCAAAACCTTTAGGGCATCTTGTGGAACATGTATTGCAGGAAACACACAGCCATATAGTTTTAGAATTTAAAACCCTGTCTGTCATGCCCAGTTCCGTCATTTTAATAATCTGGTTAGGCGTAAAGTCCATTTCAAAATTTACAGGGCATCCCGCAGAGCATTTTCCGCATTGATAGCATTTTGCAAGCTTATCATGCAGTTTAGATTCTACTTCTCTTGCAAAATTTCTTCTTTCCTGTTCATTTATAACTGTTTTCATAATATAATTTCCATTTTTTTATTCTATTATTTTTTTACTTTTATTGTACAATCTTTATTGTACAAATTTTATTGTGCAATCAATGTATTATGGCTTATTTATTAACAAAATTAATACTAAAATTAATACACTGTTTTAAAAAATGAAGTCTTTTTATTTTATTAGATTTAAAAACAATAGTCAAGTAATTTTAGTTGAAAATTTTTCCGCACAATAAAGAATAAGAACAGTACCCGCAGACTATATCGTCTGAATAATCCGGAATAAAAGGTTTTTCTTCGTTTGATATTTCTTTTATTATGTTAGCTAAAGACGGCATAATGATATTTTCCATTATATCTACGCCGTCATTATTTTCTTTGTCCGGGTTAAACATATATTGCCTGTATTGAGCCTTACCTGTTCTAATATCATTAGACACCATGCCGAGACATGCATTAATTTTAGCGTAATCGCCTGCGGCGGCATTAAGGCAATCTTTTACTTGTACCTCAGCTTTTTTATTATCCGCGTTCAACATCGTCTGTTTGAATAAATACATATAGACCGGAAGCTGAAAAGATTTTATAAATTCTTTTATCTTGCTTCTGTCTGTCAGCGGTTTCCCGCCGCAATAATCGTTTAGCTTGTCTATATCCGGTTTTACCGCATGTTTGCCGGTTTTATAGTCTATAATAATAAAGCTTTCGCCGCTATCAAAACTATTGTCATTATTATCGTTATCATTATTATCGTTATCGCCGCTATTCTCATTATTGCCATTATTCAAGCAGGGGCCGTTGTTTTTAAATTTGTCTATCCTGTCTATTATTCCAAAAAGTTTTACAGTTTTCCCGCAATCTATTTTATCTTTATCAGAATTTGTTTCCTCTTTCCCGATATTAAATTCTGCTTCGAACTTACGTTCTAATCCCAAAATTTCCCATCCTTTCTGATTAAGACAGTTATTTGACAAATCATGCTTAATAAAATTAAATAGTAAATTTTTGGACGTTTCTTTTACTAAAAAATCATCCGCTTCATTCCCGTATCCGTCTATTATTCTGTTGAGTTTTTTTTTAATATAATTGTCAAGAAAATATTCATATTCATCCGCATCCGTATCTGTCTTCATATTAATCTTCATGTCTTTTTCCGCATTAGTATGAATATTCTGGTTTGCGCCGGTATTTCTGCTATTATTTATATCCGTATTTGTATTTGCAAACATATTTATATTTGCACTATTTGCGCAGTTTTTATTAAAACCTTCCGTCGTTAAAAAATCTTCATAAAATTTCTTAAGAACCCTGTGCTCAAATATTCCTACGACATCAGCCCCTGTATAACCCGCTTTTATTGTATCGGCTTCGGAAAGCCCTGCTATATATTTATAGTAAAATTGCACAGGACAATTTATGTATGTATCTATTGCGGTAATGGAAAGTTTTGTAAATATACTATCTATTATTTCTAATATTAATTTATTTTTTTTAATTTCAAAATCGTAACTGCTCTTTTGTATAATATCGGTCTTAAAACTTAATATGTTTATATCTTTTATATCAAGTTTTTTTGCCTTTTTTTCTTCATCCCAGATAATTTCTTCAATAAATCTGCTTCTTATCTTATTATCGTTTTTAATATAAATTATGTCAGCCTCGCGCGCTCCGAAAATTAATCTTCTAAAATAATATCTATATAGCGCCTCATAGTCGGTATAACATAATATGCCTAATTTTTTTCTCAATGCATAAGGCAGCAGCGGGTCGTATTTTTTTACCGGAGGCAAAATATCTTCATTTGCATCAAATATTATAACCTTACCGAACTTTAAAGCTCTCGTTTCAAGAAGCCCCATAATTTGCAGACCTTTAAGAGGTATGCCTTTAAAAGCGGCAAATTCATTATCTATATAATATTTAAATAATCTGAATATTGATTTTTGCTTCATTATTTCATTGCTGCAATAAGAATTGCCGAATATATTAAGTATTTCTATTATCTTTTCCGTAAATTCGGGCGCTGATTTGTAATCTGCTGCGGCGCTGCTGCTATCATCATCGCTATGAATGCCGCTATCGCTTTCATTCATTATTATTTTGTTAATTATTTCAGAGATTTTATTCGAAAAGTTTTCAGGCGTAGTTTCATCTGCTTCAAAATTTATAAAAAATTGTTCATTAATTTTTTTTACGGCATCTATAAGAACATGAAAATTTTCATTATCATTACTATGCGGAACATCAAAACTTAAGACCGCGTTTTCAATATCATTAAGCGTAATATAGCTGTAATTATTTGAAATTATATATTCTTCTGCAGCATCTGCCGCAGAAACGGCGCCTTCGCCGCATAACATCTTAACATACGGATGTTTTAATAAATTAATATAATCTTTTGCAAAATATCTATATTTATATCCGTGACTATTTTTTTTATTACTATTCTTCTCTTCTGCCTCTTCCGCGCCGCTATTTTTTATACCGTTTCCATTTTTTTCCGGCAGTTTTGTTCCTTGAACTTTAGATATAAAAGCAAGCAATGAATAGAGCGGCGTTCGTTTCAAGGAATATCCCATAGTTATATTGTAATCGCAATCCATATAATTTATTACATGATACAGAAGCGGCATCAGCGTATTAGAATCCGGCAGAATAATGGCGCTGGTTTCCGGAACAAAATTGCTTTTATCCAAAATATTTATATTTCTTTTCGATTCTAATTCAGAATGCACATCAAATCCTTCATGAAAATTTAAAACAGTGCTATCATTGCTATTCTGCGAATTTTTCTGCAGATTTTTTGGAAAAATACACTCAATTTCAGGATTGCCGAGTGCATTAATTAATTTTGAAACAATATAATCTTTTGAATATTCCTCTTTTTTTAAAGATTCAAATTGAGTATAAAATTCTGCGCCTTCGCTTTCAGCAATGGTTTTAAAAATATACGCTTCGGTTTTATTAAGCGAGATAAATCCTGCAAGGTAGATTTTTTTGAATCCATTTCTAAAATCACTTATATTTCCGCTTATATATTCACTTATATTTTTTGAAAATATATTTGCGCCGCTCTTAATGTAATTCAAGGCATCAATATAGTCTAAGCCGGGCGAAGACAGATTATTTTCGTATAATTTATTGTGAAAATTTTCGCGTATCACCGACAAGCTATTATAAAATATGCGGATACTTTCAGGCATGTCAGGCAGATAAGATTTTAAAGATTTAAGCTCGCTATTTTCTACAGCTTCAGCGTCTAATTCGTTAATTACATTAAACAGCTGCAGCCCCCATGGAAAAAAATCGTCAAATTTCCTTATATTTCTAAAGCCGATATTAATAGTTATATTGTCATTACTTTTATCAATATTTTTGCTACCGCCGCCTGTGTCTGCTGCAACTGCCGGAGCAGCAGTATTTTTCTGATTTAAATCATAACTTTCCGCTTTAAAAATATCCTTTGTAATATTATATAAAAACCAAACGGCATCAATAATACTTATATCTTTTCGGACACAGCAAGATTTTTCGGCGATAAATTTAATAAATTCATTTATTGAAAAAGTATGCGGAGGTTCGTAAGGAGCACCTATTTTATCAGAAAGGATATTTTTTAAATATAAAGCAGGTCTTTTGCCTGCAAAAACTACGGCATATTTTGAAAAATCTCTGCCTGTTGTTTTACTGTTTTTTATATTATTTTTTATATATTTATTTTCGGCGTAATTATTATGCGCTCTGCCGCGAGCGTCGCTGCAGCCGCTCTGAGCATTGCCGTTATTGCTGCTGCCGGTATTGCCATTTATATTATTATTAAAATTATTAAAAGCTGCATTACAACCCGCATTGCTGCCGTAATTAACGTCATTAATCCCGTCAGTTTCATCTATTAATTTTTCGGCTATATGTTCAATAATAGAGTCTTTATATGTCAGAGCGTAAATTTTCATTGCAATTACCTTGTATTACAACAGTACTAATTATTAATTATTAATTATTGGTTATTGGTTATTTTTTTATAGCTATTCTTCGGCGTCTATCTTATTTCAGAGCCTATCTTATTTATTTTATTTATTTATTAATTAATGTTTATAATATTATCACCGGCACCGCCGTTAAAAAACAAATCTATTAATCTATTTTTATGATTGCCTATCTTGGGCGGCAATAAAATATAAAGTTCATTTTCCGCTCTTGTCAGCGTTACATAAAAAAGATTTAATTCGTCTATAAAATTTAATGATTTTTGGCGTATATACGAAACTACAGATTTTACGGCAATTTTATTTTCTTCGGACATTGTTTCAGATATGCTTGTTTCGGCTATTGTTTCAGATGTACTTACTTCAGATGTAATTGTTTCAGATTTTATTTCAGAACGTTCTGCAAAATTTGAATATACATCAGTATTTAATTCATCATTCAAATTTAACGCATCATTATTTTCATTATTTTCAATAATATCTTTGACTATGCTTAATAAGAAATTCTGCCCTGTTTTATCTGCATAGTCAAGCGCAATGCCGTCGTCGGTATAATCGCCGCTCTCATTGCCGCCGGTGTTGTTGGAACTTGAATAATCAACTATTATCTTATTCGGACTGTCAACTTTCAAACCTGCGTAAGGAATAATAACTATCGGAAACTGTAAACCCTTAGATTTATGCATAGTTAAAATGTTCACGGCATCTTTGTCGGAATTAAGTTTAACTAAAAATAATTTTTCTTCAGATTTAACGTTTTCAAAAAAATCTATAAACTCTCCTAAATTGTTTTCGCTTTCCTGTTCTCTGTTTTTTAAAAGTTCGAGCAGGTGCATAAAGAACCCAAGATTATTTTTAAAATTTTCATAAATATTGAATTTTTGATAAAACATACATACAAAATCGTAAGGCGGGTAATAGCCTGCGCTCTTTATTAAAGGTTCAAAATAATAATCCCGTGCAATATTTTCTTGAAACCACTTTTTAAAATACGGTTCAATAAACTTTTTATCTCTATTTTTCGCAACGAAATAATTGAGCTCATTTTTAAAAGCGGCGGAAAAATCTTTCACATCAAATATGGAGGCAAATATTGAACCGCTTATAAAATTAATCAGGGAAAGATTGTCGGAAGGTTTATTTATAAATTTCATAAAACTGATAACTTCTTTAATCAGAGCGTTATTTCTTATATCGGCGTTCTGCTCCGATTCTGCCGGTATTCCGTCACGTTTCAATCTGAGAACTATATCGCTTGATTCTTGATTTGTGCGTGTCAAAATTGCAATATCTTTATATTTGTAATTTCTGTTCTTTATATCCTTTATCATATTTATAGTTTTTTCTAAGCATATTTCTTTAATTTTCTGAGAATTTAAAGTATCATCTGAAAATACATCCGCATTGTCGTCGGCGTTATCGTTATAATTGCTGCCGTCATTAACTGTATTATCAGGAATATATTCTCCTTCGCTGTTTTTATTATATTCTGTCTGCTCGTATTCTGTCTGAGCCTGCGCTGTCCTGTCCGGTCCGTTTTGTTTTTCTGAAATCCGCTCGATATAAATGCGCCCGCCGCCGCAATTTCCCTTTCTAACAACTCCGTCGGGTGATTCCTGCGCATGGTCCTTATATACCGTATTTATAAGATGTGCAATATTTTTATTTACAAGACTATCCATAGAATCGGCTGAATATAGCGAATCTGAACCTATAAAATCAATAGAATTATTGGAATTTAATAATAAACGGGAAACTAAATTTTCAGGACTGAAAGTTTGATTGAAAAAGCTTATAAGTTCTTTTTTAGACCTGAAGTTATAAGAAAGTTTTTCTTCGTAAAAATTATTTTCATCTATAATATTTTCGCTGCGGAAATCGTCCATAACCTCATCGAATAAATCGGCATCCCCTCCTTTAAATCTATATATGGACTGTTTTTTATCTCCGACATAAAAAAATGTGCCTCCGTTTGCAATGCTGTTCCCGACCAATGCTTTTATATTTTCCCATTGAAGCCTGTCCGTATCCTGAAATTCGTCTATGAGATAATGATAAATTTTTTCTCCGATATTAAAATATATCTCAGGCACTCTATTATCTCTTATCAATTCATTTACTTTTATTTTCAATTCATCTATAAATATATTTCCGTCATTTTTAGATTTTTCCGCTATAATTTTTTTTACTTCTTTTAATATTTTTATATAAGAATAAAATTTTATGCCGTTGGCGGTTAAAATAATATTTTTAATGCTTCCCCTTATGCTGCCCCATGTCTGTTGAAGTCTGCTTAAAATAAGCGCCGCTTCTTTAACAGCCGTTTCTTTATAATCGGTTTCATTATTAAAATCGGGCGCGTTATTCAAATTATTAAACTTATCAAATTTATTATTATTATTTAACCTGTCCGGCTTATTTATATTATTTAAATTATATAACTTATCTAAATCAATTAAATTATCTAAACTCTCTAAACTTTTAGCATTTGTTATAAGCTGGCGTATATTATTTTTAAGAAGATAAGCCGAACTGAAATCCATTTTTGAAATCTTCGACAACCCTTTTAATGCATTTTTATTCAGAGCTATCCCTTTAGCTTTGGCTTTAGATTTTGCTTTAGATTTAGATTGAGAAACTGTTTTTGATTTTCCTGATGTTCTAACTTCACTGACTTCAAAGCCGTCTGAGATATTTATATCTGATATATTTATATTATTTAAAGCGTCTATGAACTCAACCAATTCCTGCAATTTTCCGCCGCAATTGTACACGTCGTCTGTTTCGAAAGGTCTTTCATATATGCCGTTAATATTTTTTTCTATATAATTATGCGATTTAATTAAATAATCTTCATCATTCGGGACGCTGAAATATTTACCTTCCGTATTTTCAATATTCCTTAATTCTTTTATTGTTTCTACAATTGCCCTGCGCGGATTGAAGCTGCTTTTGCCTTCTATCACCGTGTAATTTTTAATGAATTCTTGAAACATATTTTTTATTTCTGCGCCTTTGTTTCCGTCTGACACGCCTGACTTGTCCGGCGCGTTTGGCGCGTCTGACGCGTCTGAAAGCAGACTGTCTAACGCATATTCTATATAAGGCGTCGGATTCATAACTATATTAAACCCCGGTCTTATATCAGTCTCTAACAAAGATGCTTTAATTATATCCGTTAAAAAACTGTCTATCGTTCTTACATTAAAATCTGAATAATTTTTAATAATGTTATCTGCTATGAACAAAGCCTTTTCTTGAATGTTTTTTGTATCAGCGCAGCCGGCGGTGCCGATGTCGGCAGTTTCGTAAGTTAGGTCTTCAGCATGAGCGCCGGCACCTGAACCAGCACAACTTCCTTTTTCTTCGTCTAAATCTAGATTTACGGCGATTACTTTTTTTATCTGTTCTGCCGCATCATTGTCTCCTATAGCAATAGACTTGAGCAGCTTCAGAATGCGCTCTTTCATCTCTCCGGCAGCTTTGTTTGTAAATGTTATAGCTATAATATTATTTAAATTATTTGTGTTAGTATTATTTGATTTTATTTCAGAAGACAAAAGAAACTGAACATATCTGAGTGAAAGATTATGCGTTTTGCCGCTTCCTGCAGATGCGGACAACTGGAAAATATGCGGGAACACAAGTTCTTTATCGTTTTTTAAAGGATTAGCGGTATTATTCATGCGCGTGTATGTATTGTCTGTCTAATCTGTATTGTCCGAACATTTTACCTGCATAATAAATGTTCATTAACTTTTTTTATTGCAATTTGCTTTAATTTTCTTTAAGTTATTAAAATTTATTTTAATTTATTAAAGTTTATTTTAATTTACTTTAAATTATCTCAATTTGTTTCAGATTTATCTGCTGCAGTCAATACCGTATAAATCGTAATCTTTTTGTTTTGTAATTTTTACCATTAAAAAATCTGCTTCTTCGTTCTTTTTTATACAGCCTTTCGTAATACCGTTCATAATATCTGCACCGCTCATACCGCCGCCGGTTATTTTTCCGGTCATTCCGCCTTTGTTTTCAGAATAGATATAAGTGCAGCCGTCTATATCCGGCGCTTGAAAGTAAGTTCTTGTCCGGATAATATTTTTACCGCTATGCTCGTTATCTATAACAGCTTCGTACTGTTTTCCGTTATATTTTGCAAATATTTCAGGCAGCAATGAATTTTGCAGCTCCATAAGCGTTTTATATCTTTCGTTTTTTAATTTTACACCTATTTTATTTTTGAGCTTAAAAGATGATGCATCTCGTTCGTCTGAATATTTAAAAACTCCGAGATTATCAAACTTTGTTTCTTTGACAAAAGACAGCAATTCATTAAAATCATCTTCAGTTTCACCAGGAAAGCCGCATATAAGGGATGTTCTCAGCGCAATATCGGGAATTTCAGTTTTAAATTTTTCAATCAATTTTAATATAGTTTTTTTATCTGTTGCCCTTTTCATCAATTTTAATATATTGTCGCTTATGTGCTGAACCGGCATATCTGCATATTTAAGAATTTTTTCTTCATTTTTAATAAGCGATATCAGATTTTCGGTTATAAGAGACGGATAAATATACATAAGCCGTATCCATTTTATTTTCTTAACTTTTATCAGTTCTTTTAATAAAGTGTATAGACCGTCTTTGATATTGCGGTCAACGCCATAATAAGAAATATCCTGAGAAATTATTATTAATTCTCTAACGCCGTTTTCTGACAAATACAATGCTTCTTTTTTTAAATCTTCAATATTTCTGGATTTATAAACCCCTCTTATCGACGGTATTACACAAAAAGAACAATGCCTGCCGCATCCTTCCGAAATTTTTAAATAAGCCGTTCTTTTTAGATTAAAATGCTCTCTTTCTATAACTTGGCTATTAGTATCCGCATTAAAATTTATATTTGCATCGGCATTGTTATTGATATTCGCATCCGCATTCGCATTTAAATCTGTATCTGCATCTGTATTTGTATTTACATTTGCATTCGCGTTTGAGTCTATATTTTTATTTTTATTTATATTTATATTTACATTTGTATCTGTATTCAAATCTGTATTAAGTTTTTTTGCAATATCGGCAATAGCAGTCTCGTCAAAGGTAGATAAAAAATAATCAACTTCAGGTAAGTCTTTTATAAGTACATCCTTATTATTGTTGACCATACATCCAGTTACTATTATATGCTTAATATCGCCTTCAAGTTTGTGATTGATGGTCTCAACTATTATATCGATAGATTCTTTTCTGGCTTTCTCAAGAAAACCGCACGTATTTATTATACATATATCGCTTCCTGAAATTTCGGGACTAAAAATGAGCCCTTCTCTTTTTAAAATAGTGAACATATCTTCAGAATCAACCTGATTCTTTGGACATCCTAGACTTATAAGATGAAATTTTAAATTTTCCATATGTGTTTTTATTTTGTTTAATATTATAATAAATTGTAAATAAAACTGTTTATATCAAGTTTACAAAACGGCACTATAATAACACTATATATACTATGCGTACTATACGCTGTTTCAATATGCTATAATGTAATATATAAAACATTATAAATGGAATCGGAAATTTAATAGAAAAATAATTAAAAAATATTATGAAATTAACAGAGTCTAATTATACCAAATTTTTTATGCTGTGTTCCGTTTTTTTAACAATCTCATTAATTCTTTCGTTATCCTATACTGCAGCTTCATACTCCGGCACATTAAAGCTTTCAAAAAAAACGGGCTATACCTATGCCGAACATTCAGAAAACAAAAGCAATATTGGAAACTATCTTATTCCTGCATCTAACACCGCATTTAAAAAAACGTCTAAGATTATAAATAAAATTACAGGAATACGCAATAAATATATCAGTCTTAAACAGGCGCTAAAATTAGCTTTAGCAAATTACCCGGGTATATTATCCAGCAAGTACAATTATCTTAATTATGTCTACTTGAATAACGAATCAACCTACAAATATTATCCTCAAATTTCAGCTAATGCCGGATTCACAAAAGAAACCGTCATGAATGTGAACAACACGGGAGAGGCTCAAACTATCGGAAACCAAGTGCTCATCCAAAACGTCAATCAAAATTATTTTATAAATAATTACAGCGGAAGTATTAACGCTACATTGGAATTATATTCTTTCGGTTCGCGTTATTACAATTATCTTCAGTCAAAATATAATATGCTAAGTCAGAAATATGCATACAATCTCACTATTAATAACGATTTATACAATGTCGTATTTGATTTCGAATCATATTTTGAGGCTCAACAGTTAGAACAAGCGGACAGAGAAAATTTAAAAAACGATGAAATTCAGTATAAGTCGGCTTACGCTTTTTATAAGGTAGGGACGGGAGACCTGCTTGACGCCGAAACCGCGAAGGCTACTATGGAAACGGCTAAAGCATCTTATATAAATTCTACTTTTAATGTAAAAATAGCAAAACTTGCGCTTTTAAATTCTATCGGCTTATCGCCTGAAAACGGTAAAAATGCGGTCAGATACCATTTTGTAAATTCTGTGTCGTTTAAATCTTTTAAAACAAAATTAAAAAATCTGCTGTCAAAAGGGCTCAAACATAATCCTCAGCTAAAGCAGGCGGTTTTTGCGGTTAAATCATCTAACGCCTCGGTACGGCAGGCTGTGTCAGGCTATTATCCTTCTTTAAGCGCAAGTTTTAATTATACCGGAGAAAATTCATCTTTTCCTTTAAACAGAAACTATTCAGTCGGTATAGCCGTTAATATTCCTATATTTAACGGATTTTTGACGGAAAATCAGGTAGGAGCCGCAAAAGCTCAGTTAAATAGCAGCATCTGGAATAAACGTTTAGTTAAAAATAATCTGATATATGATGTCTCTAACGATTACTACAATATAATTAATCAATATTTGACGGCAAGGGCTCTGCGCCAATCCGTCGTGTCTTCAAAACTGGCTTATAAACTGGCTCTTAAGAGCTATCAGGTTGGCGTAGGCTCAATGGTGCAGCTTGTAACCGCAAACTCGCAATATATTACGAGCAAAACAAATTATATAAATGCAGAATTTACATATTTTTATGAAAAAGCTAAGCTGTATTCAGACCTTGGTCTGCTTATACGCCACTATTTAAAATGATTTATTTATTTAATTAATTATTTATTCAATTAATTAAATAGTTAGTTAGTTACCGGACAGTTTATAATTTATATAAATTTATAATTTACGGAGATTTAAATTCTGATGAAAAGCAAGAAAAAATTATACATGGTTATTATTATCCTTTTGATAGCTGTCGGTTTAGCAGTATATTTAATAAAAAAAACAGGCGCGCCGGCATATTCTTATGATTTATATAGGATAAAACCTATAACTATTCAAAAATCGGTACTGACGACCGGCACGATAAATCCTGTTAACACAATAAATGTAGGAGCTCAAGTTTCAGGTCTTATCAGCAAACTTGACGTCTGGTATAACACCAGAGTAAAGAAAGGGCAGCTTTTAGCAGAAATAGACCCTACAACGTTTATTGAAAGAGTAAATATGGATAAAGCGACATTATCATCGGCACAGGCAAATATCCAGAAACAGATTGCATTATTAAATTATGACAGACTAACCTACATCAGGGACAAAAAATTATGGGCGGAAAATTTAATATCCCATTCAACTGAACAAAATGCAAAAAGCATTTATCTTCAAGACATAGCTCAGCTAAAATATTTAAAAAGTATTGAGGCATCCGACGAATCCCAGCTAAAGATTGATGAAACAAATCTGTCATACTGCAAAATATATTCTCCTGTTAACGGCGTTGTTATAAATGTTGCGGTAGCGGTCGGACAGACCGTCGCATCAAGTTTTCAGACGCCGACGCTGTTTACGATCGGCGAAAATATAAGCAAAATGGAAATTGATACGACAACAAACGAAGCAGACCTAGGAGGTATAAAAAAAGGGGACAAGGTTTCATTCACGGTATATGCATATCCCGATAAAACATTTTACGGATATGTACATAACGTGCGAATTAATCCAACCACCGTTTCAGGTGTTGTAAGCTATAACGTCACTATTTTTTTTGACAATAAAAATCATTTACTTTTACCCGGTATGACCGCTATACCTAAAATTTATATTGAAAAAAAATCGAATGTGATTGCCGTGCCGAATACGGCGCTGAGATTTGTTCCCGCAAATGAAAATAAATATATACTAAATAAAATTACCGATGAATTAAAATCAGGCGAGGGCGTAGTCTGGATTTTAGAGGAACAAAAGCCGGTCCCTGTTATTGTAAAATTAGAGATTAATAACAACAGTTATACCGAAGTAATTTCAAAAAAAATAAAAATAGGTTCCGAAGTTATAACGGGACTAAATATGCCAGGCAATTTGCAAAATCAGCAGTTTCAAGGACCAAAAAGAAAAATGTTCTTTTAATTAGACATTGTTTTAGTTTAATTAAATTAAATATTAAACAAAATAGTAACCAAAAAAAAATTAATTGAAATTAAAATAAATAAATAAGAGAATGCGCAAAATATTAACTAAACTAAATTAAATTAACTAAATAATTTTTCATTAAAAAATGGACGGCAATATAAACAAAACGGTAATAAGACTTGAGCATATAGGGATGATTTATAAAACAGGCACAATTAATTACGAGGCTTTGAAAGATATTAATCTAACTATATATAAAGGGGAGTTTTTTTCAATTATGGGCGCCTCAGGTTCCGGAAAATCGACATTAATGAACATCCTCGGCTGTTTAGACCAGCCTACTTCTGGAAAATATTTTCTTGAAGACGAAGATGTTTCTACGTTAAGCAAAGACCGTCTAGCTGATATAAGGAATAAAAAAATAGGCTTTGTATTTCAGGGTTTTAACCTCATTCAGAGACTTTCTATAATAGAAAATGTTGAATTGCCTCTGTTTTATGCCGGCGTACCGCATAAAGAGGCTAATATTGAAGCGAAAAAAGCTCTGCGTTTAGTTGATATTGCGGAAAACAAAGAAAATAACTTCCCCAATCAGATATCCGGCGGGGAGCAGCAAAGAGTCGCTATTGCAAGGGCAATAGTTCACAATGCTTCAATAATTATGGCTGACGAACCGACAGGCAACCTTGATTCCGTGAGAAGCAACGAACTCATGTCTTTTTTTAAAAAAATAAACGATGAGAGAAATGTCACAATAATACTTGTTACGCATGAACCGGATGTAGCCGCTTTTGCAAAAAAACATATAATAGTCAAAGACGGTCATATTGTTGACAATTGATAATTAAATAAAATTAACTGATATAAAAAAAATCATGAAATTTCCTATATTACTTGATATACAATCTGCTTTTAAAACTTTTGCGAGAAATAAAGCCAGGTCTTTCCTTACGACGCTCGGAATAATTATAGGCGTTGCATCGGTAATTGCTACGGTCAGCATAGGTCAGGGCGCATCGGCTTCGGTTCAGAGCGCTATTAACGCTCTCGGCTCTAATCTCCTAATAATCCTTCCAGGCTCGTCTAATCTCGGCGGCGTGCAGACAGGCTTCGGAGAACTGTCCACCCTGACTTTGCAGGATGCCAAGGCAATAAGGAAACTGCCTGCCGTAAAAACTGACGCGGCAAACATAAGAATGAATGAGCAGGTCATATGGAGAGGTAACAACTGGGGTACATCCGTTATGGGAACAAGTTCGACATTTCCCGTAATAAAAAACTGGCCTGTAACTAAAGGCGAGTTTTTTGATAAGCAGCAGGATAATACAGCCGCAAATGTAGCGGTAATAGGAACGACTGTTGCGACACAGCTTTTCGGTCTTATGAACCCCGTCGGTCATATCGTTTTAATACATAATGTGCCGTTTAAAATTATAGGGGAATTAAAGGCTATCGGATTTAACGCATTCGGTCAGGACCAGGATGATATAGTAGCTATACCCATAACCACAATGATGGAAAAAATAGCAGGTATATCATGGGTGAATATCATTATGGTATCGGCAAAATCTAAAAAAGATACAGGGTTGGCTCAGAATCAAATAACCGCCCTTTTGAGACAAAGGCATCATATTCCCCCTCATAAACCGAACGATTTTTACGTAAGAAATCTAACTCAAATTGCTCAGACGGCCGGCTCAAGCGCTCAGATATTTACAATACTTTTAGCAGCCGTAGCAGCCGTTTCTCTGCTGGTAGGAGGCATCGGAATTATGAATATTATGCTTGTATCTGTTACCGAAAGAACAAAAGAAATCGGCATAAGAATGGCGGTGGGGGCAAAAAAGAACGATATTCTGAAACAGTTTTTAATTGAATCGTCGGTCTTAAGTCTATTTGGAGGAGTACTGGGGATAGGACTAGGCGTAGGTATATCCGATTTAATTTCGCTTATCTCGCCGCTTCATACAATATTAACCATTGAACCTATTATAATATCTATTATATTTTCAGTGGCGGTAGGCGTATTTTTCGGCTTTTACCCCGCTTATAAGGCATCAAATTTGAATCCTGTCGAAGCCCTAAGATACGAGTGAACACGTTTTTGTATTTTTGCTATATTTTCGCTATACTGCTATGCTATGCTTCAGCGATTTTTTTCAGGAACAGAACATTGCATCTTCCTTCATTCTGTTCATACGAGCCGTCTTTTTCTATAAGCATACCTTCAAAAAAGGTATTTGGCGGGATTTCTTGGGCATGGCGTATTTCATCCGTTTCATAATAATCTTGGCTTGCCGTTATTTCGTCTGAGCCGTATATTATATTTCCTTTTATATAATTTGAGCTTATTGCCTGGCCATTTGAAAGACTTAAAAAACTTAGCGTTTTACCATAAAATTTTTTATGAAAACTATCTTTTTTGTTTAATGAAACATCCCTCAAAATCGCGGTCCTTTGTTTTATTATTTTTGGATTTATTTTAATTTTGCTATTCATAAGAAACGCCTCTGTTCCTTTTCTATCCGAATAGGAAAATATGTGCATATAATATATGTCCAATTTGTTTAAATTATTTAGCGTTTCCGCAAAATATTCTTCAGTCTCTCCGGGAAAACCTGAAATTATATCGGTACCTATGGCAGCATCTTTAATTTTTGAATTTATTTTGTTTATTATAGCCAGATACTCTTCAAAAGTATAATTCCTTTTCATTGCGTTCAGAACCTTGTTTGAACCGCTCTGCAACGGAATATGGAAATGGTTTTGTATTTTTTTACTGTTTGCCAGAATATTTATTAAATCGTCATTAAAATGAATTGGGTCAATAGAACTGATTCTTATTTTCACCGGAACATTCAGCTCTTCTATGGCAACCAGCAGGGAATTAAAATTCTTTTCTGATTGAGTGTTAGAGCTGTTGTAAGAACCTATATTCATTCCTGATATAATAACCTCTTTAAATCCGGCTTTATAATATTCCCTTATCGAAGAGAGAACCTCATTAAAATTTAATGACCAGTGCGTCGGCCTTGCCTTAGGTATTATGCAGAATGAGCATTTTATATTGCATCCTTCCTGTATTTTTAAATTGGCTCGTATTCTTTTTTGTGCGGATATAAGCGTTTTCTTTGTATCCGCAATATTATTATTAGTAGTATGCCTGTAATTGTTATAATTTGTCAGGATATTTAGTTTACTGACGTTATCTATTAATTTTATACCTGAATTGCTATATTCGGCTTTGAGATAAGTTTTTTTATTTAACTGGGCAAAGCATCCCGTAAGGATAATAGCGCTCAGCGGATATTTATTTTTTATTCTGTTGAGTATCCTTTTTGTTTCATTATCTGCTTTTTCCGTAACGGAACACGTATTGATAAGAAACAGGGGTATATGCATTTTACGTTCGTCAATTTTATGTATATTAGATGCATCGACAATATTAAACCCGCGATTTTTTAATAATGATTCAAATTGACCCGCCTCGAATTGGTTTAATTTGCATCCTGAGGATATAACGGCACAGTTTGCTTCGCTGCCGTTCGATTTAAGTTTTAATATTTCACTGTCTAAATAATTTAAAAAATCATCCATTACGACCTATTGACCTATTGACCCGTATTTGACCTGTTGACCGTATCGACCATATTTGACCATAATAACCCTATTTGCACTATTTAACTATTCCTATTATCTGCTTATCTGCTGTCCGATTGTATATTCAGCTTATTCACTGCAAAGACCTTAATTTAAGCACGGATTTTTTTACAGCGTTTACCGCATATTCTATATCATCTTCTGTCGTCCATCTGCCTATGCTGAATCTTATAGCGGACTCTACTCTTGCGCCGTCGTATCCGTGGGCTTCAAGAACGTGGGATTTTACCAATGCGCCGGCATTACACGCAGAACCTGCGGAAGCGCTAATGCCGTAAAGGTCAAGATTAAATAACAGCATCTCGGCTTTTATTCCGTCGATAGATATGTTTATAGTGTTTTTAAGTCTATTCACGGGATGACCGTTTAATCTGACATTGTCTACGGCAGAGAATAATTTATCCAGAAACATAGAACCCAAAAAATTTATTTTTTTAAAATTTTCTTCCGCATTATTTTTAACTATTTCTAAAGCCTTTGCAATAGAAACTATGCCTGCAGTGTTCTCCGTACCGCCTCGATAGCCGCGTTCCTGATGTCCCCCGTGTATTATAGGGTCAATTTTAATGCCCTTTTTAATATACAGCACGCCGTTGCCTTTCATAGCATAAAATTTATGCCCTGAGAAACTGCACATATCTAAAGGCGTATCTTTGAGAGAAAAATAATGTTTCCCGATAACCTGCACTACATCGCTGTGTACTGCAATATTTTCATTTATTTTTTTTATTTCGTTTATAATATTTTTTAACGGGAATATTGTGCCCGTTTCATTGTTAACACCCATAATTGAAATCAAAACAGTATTTTCTTTGATTGACGACAATAAATCGTCCATGAGAAGCTCGCCGAAATTATTAATGCCTATATATGTAGTTTCAATACCTTGAGTTTCTAAGAATTGAAAAGTATTTAAAACGGCATGATGCTCTACCGCCGTTGTGATAATATG
>JAJYQS010000001.1 GCA_021794475.1 bacterium
AAAAAAGGTTTTTTCAACCTTTACTGCGGTTTTTGGCTATTTGGGCTAATTAGAAACCCGGTATATATAATCCGCTTAAAGCGGCTCGATTTTCCCGAATGTTTACGGGCGTCTTTATTACTTAATTTGAATTGATTTTGAACAGTTGCCCCACTGTCATTTGCTTATGCGCAAATGCCAGTGCTTACGGCAGTTTAGTGTAGTTTTTAAAAACCGCATTTTGTGAACGGTTATTAAAAATATTTTTAAGGGTGGTTTTAGCTTGCTTCGTTTTGCCTGTGTGCTTCGCAAAAAGCGACAAAACTATGGCGCAAAAACATTAAAGAAATTTTATTGATTATTAAGTAAAGTTGTAAATCATAAACTTCGAAAACTGCGGATTAATTAAACAACATTTATAAATAAATCATAATGTTGTTATTTGGGTTTAATAAAATAAGATTAAGGTTAGCAGGAATAGAATTATTTTGGAAAAACGGCAGAACTTACCTTGTGAAGTGATATTTAATCTGTTATAAATATAAATGCAGATTAAATGTTGAGACGAAATTAGGCTAAATTCAACCTTCCTTCGTTGCTCCTATGAAACTAGAGTTAAGAAATGTCCGGCATAAAGCTAATTATCTGTTAGAATAACGTTTAAATAACTCAGAATTTAAACGGCATAGCCAGAAGTCGATTCAGAATCGAGAATTAATTTATATACTTATATTATAATATATAATTAAAAAAAATCAATAAAATTTTAACAATATTTTTTTAATATTTTTGCTTTCATTATATATTAACCAGTTCCATATATTCCAAAAACAATATCTCTTTTATGAATATAGCCGCCACTTAAGAAATAATGAAATAATAGAGACTATAAATAATGGGGACGGATTTATCTATTCCTGCTAACAACCTATTCTCATTTTGCCAACTAAGTTGGCAGTTTTGGTTGGCAAAAGCATCCCCTTTCTTAAAATCTTAATCCTTTTTAATCTTCCTTAATCTCAAATAAGCATAATTTTATTTTTATATATTTTTCCTGTTCGTCCTTGCGCTAATCCTTATAATACTTAAACCTCCCCCTATATTTTATTTTACGTTTTAAATCCGTTTTTAAATCTTTTTAATTTATTTTTATTCTTTTCTGCTATTTTTTAAATACGGCACGATAATTGCGTATAATTAATAATGCATAATTTTAAATAATTAAAACTGTAGCTGGACGAAGCGGACAAGCATAAAGATAAGATTATATTAATAGATATGGGCGGGCGGGATTCTAAAAGCTCTATGACAAGTTTTGTTTTGAATTCCGGTGAAAAATTCTTGCGGTTTTTGCTCATTTTGATTTACCCCGTTAAATTTGAATTTTATTTAAATTTCTCATTTATAAATTTTAACTAACATTGCCGAGAAGTCCCCGTCCGTAAGGGCGGGGATGTTTGGTGAGGTTAATAAATCAGGCAGGCTGTCTTTGTTTTTTGTATGTTTCGAAAATATCCGATATAATATAAATAAAACTTATAAGTAAAAAATACAGAGTTTCATCATACCACATAATAAGGAGAAACCGCCATGAAGCACGTCTACCCTTTAATCTGGAATTTTACCATTAATGCCCCGCGGGTTGCCTCTGAGCAGGCAACGTCCAAAGGAAAAAGTTGGGGAGCAGCCCACGATGAGCGCCGGAGTCATAAGAGTGTCCCTCATGTTTCTGCTTGGGGTCGCGCTGTGTCTTTTTCACTGAAAATCGTTACTGTGGCTGTTGTGTCATTGTGCTTGAGCACGCCGGCGTGGGCGGTTTCTGGAGGAACTGGGTCTGGTGCGAGCGGCGGCGTTTGTCAGCAGGACAACTTTTATTATAGAGTGGCGTGCGGGTACCGCAGCACGGCCAGCGGGAACGCCAGCACTGCCAGCGGGAACGGCAGCACGGCCAGCGGGTACCTCAGCACGGCCAGCGGGTACGGCAGCACGGCCAGCGGGACCAACGACGTGGCTATTGGCGCGAGTGCTAATACCGCTAATGGCGCAGGATCAGCCGGTGGCAATAATACCGCATTGGGCTCCGATAGCGCAATTAATACTGGAGTCAGCAATTCCGTGGCCTTAGGGCAGGGGTCAGTTGCAACGCAAAGCAACACAGTAAGCGTCGGGTCTAGTTCGCAAACCCGCACCATCACCAACGTCACCGCCGGTGTCAACACCACGGATGCGGCCAACGTTGGGCAGCTCAACGCGGTCAATACCACGGCCCAAGGTGCAGCAACCACGGCAGGTGATGCAGCGGCAACGGCAACGGCGGCGCAGATTACCGCCAATGGCGCAGCAACCACGGCAGGGAACGCAGCAACCGCGGCAAGTGCGGCGCAGACTACCGCCAATACCAACACCGTTACCATAGCCGCAATAGTGGACGGAAAAGAAGGTGTTTGCACCATATCCAACGGGACCATGCAATGCGGACCGGGAGCAAAGGCCACTGGCACCAATGCGTTAGCGCAAGGCAATGGTGCCACTGCGAATGGAAATAACACGGTAGCCGTTGGTAATGGAGCCACTGCTGACTATGCCGGATCGGTAGCTATCGGCAATGGCGCTCAGGCATTAGCGGACCCCACGACGGCCATCGGAAATAACGCCGTTGCCAGGGGCAATAATTCCGTTGCTCTGGGTGCTAATAGTACCGCTAATGGCAACAACTCGGTGGCTTTGGGACAGGGCTCCGTGGCTAATCGTTCCGATTCAGTGAGTGTCGGCAATGCTTCAACCGGCGTCACCCGTCAGATTACCAATGTAGCACCAGGAACGGAGTCCAATGATGCGGTAAATCTTGGGCAACTGCAGAACGGTATGAACCAAACCTATAATGCTGCGGTCGGAACGGCTCGGCAATACGCGGCGATTGTTGGTTCAGTGGATGCCTCTATAGCGGAGGCAGCGGCACAGGCAGCAGCCAATCCCAATGCGAACAGCATTGGTGGAGCAATATCCACTTATAATGGACAAGGATCTTTTGCTGTCAGTTATCAACATAGATTCGGGCACGACTGGACCGGGGGCGTTTCCGTAGCAAGTAACGGAACGAGTGGTAATACTACAGTGTCGCTTGGCGCAAGTTATGGCTGGTAACAAAATGAAGGTTTAATCGACAGTTCGTTTCGGGACACTTTTGGACTGAACCTCCCCATGTCTAAAGTCAGGGGGTTCAGTAAGTCTTAAAAAATCCTTTCAAATTTGCGTTTTAAGGCGAGGAAACGGGCGGGTAGGCATAAAACTATACTATAAAATTATTGATATGATATGATATAATATGGTTATGGATAATAAAGATTATATACTAAATATGGCAAAGCAGATAATAACCGAAGAAGCAGAAAAAGCCGGTTATAAAGTTGAAGCTATTTATCTTTTCGGCTCCAGGGCAAGAGGCGACTATAATGAAGATAGCGACTGGGATTTTTATGTCGTGATAGATAAACCAATCGATTTTACCGAAAAAAAGCATATTCGTGGCAGGATAAGTATAAGGCTTGCAGAATCCCACATTTCTAGTGATGTAATAATTCAATCGGCAGATATAGTCAACGAAAGAAAGGACAAATTCGGATATCTGACACATTACGCTTTACAAGAAGGATTGGCGGTATGAACGTACCGCTAACAACAAGTACTGAGAATATTTATCCTTTTGAAGTGTTTATAGAAAAAAATATAGCCAATTTAAAAGAAGATTCAAAAGCAAAAGCAAACCAAATCAGAACCGTAGATAAAAAAAGAGTTAAAGAAAGAATAGGAAACCTGCCTGAAGTTCTATTTGAGCAAATTTTTAAAGCAATAAAAATACATTTAGATATTATTTAATTATTTTTTTAAGTATGTTAAATACAGAAAAGATTATTTAAAAATATTTACTTCTTTACATTGTCAAAATTTAATTATATAATCACAAATATAGTGTTTTTTTACAATGCGGGGCTGTAGTTCAGACGGTTAGAACGCCGGCCTGTCACGCCGGAGGTCGCGGGTTCGATCCCCGTCGGCCCCGCCAATTAAAAAATTATTTAAATTAGAGATAGACACTTTTTCTTTTCATTTTTTTTATTTGCTACTCTGCTTATTATTCCGCAATGTTAATTAGTTAATGCAATTCCGCAATTAGAGCAAATACAAATTTAATATCTTTTATTTATCAAATTATTCTGATATAATTTAAAATATTTTTAAAATAATACAGTATCGCGAAAGTGGCGGAATTGGTATACGCACTGGACTTAGAATCCAGCGGAGCAATCCATGGGGGTTCAAGTCCCCCCTTTCGCACCATACAGTAAATAAGCCTTTCCAGCCTATTGACAATAAAACATAATCCGTCTATAATTTACATAAATTACATAAAAAGCATAAATTCTAAAAGGTTTATCAAATTAATTCTTATTATTAAAAATATATTAAACTTAAGTAAATTTTGTATATTTGGTAATAAAATACTTGACAAATTTATTTTTTTAATATAATAATTAAATAACAATAGAAGGATGTTTAATTATTAGAACAAATTATTTTTAAAAATAAATTATTTAAATTATTCTATCGTATTTATTATTTTATAGATTCAATTTTTTATTCTGCTGTATTTGATTAAATAAAGAAAAACTCTCAATTTTACGCTTGTTTTAATTAACGCGACATTTAATTGCTCGTGCTGCTTTGCTGCATTAAATTAATTTAATTTTATTAAAACTGAAAATTATTTTTTAATTAGAGTTATAAATTAATATTTTTTTATTTTATAATTTTTTAGTTAACATAATGTAAATAATTTAAAGACAGTTATTAGTAATACAGTAATTAATTATTAAATTATTAAATCAATATAAACTAAAAATGGAGGACACAAATGAAATTAAAAATTAATTTATCATTTTTGCGGATAAGTTTTGTGTTGGCACTTTTATTAGCGGTGTTGGTGTTTATGATGCCGTCCAAGTCTTTTGCCGATACTTACCCTGCAAATTGGACAATGTACGCTATGAATTCTGACCATAATCCTGTGTACGAAAATGGAAGCAATCTGGATGTCTATTGGACTGTCGGAGTCCCCGGAGCCATTTCCGCCAATATGTCTAAGAGGGCTTTTAAGGAACGGTATTTTAATCCGACTACCGTAAGAGATCTTATGGGTATTCCTATAGGGGCGTCTGTCGCCAAGGGAGTTGTTTATGTGCCCAGCGACAATGATTATCTCTATGCATTAAATGCAAAGACCGGCAAGCTTATCTGGAAATTTAATGCGTTAAATCAGCTCATGGGTACGCCTGTCGTAGCTCATGGAATTGTTTATATTGGGGCAGGCAACTCAGTTTTCGCCTATTCGCACGCCATAAAATTTGCGGAGCCTCATTCTCACGTCATCAGAGGCGTCGACGTAAGCGCATATTATGCTTTAAATGCAAAAACAGGTAAACTTATATGGGAATATCATACAAAAGGCGAAGATATGCCGACGCCTGTGTATTACCATAACAAACTTGTTTTTGGAAACGGAGATGGGCATATTTATGGTTTAAATGCAAGGACGGGTAAATTATTATGGAAGATATATATAAGGTCGTTTGTCAGCATGTCGTCTGCCACAAGATATAAAAATATTGTATTAACTAACGGTACGCATCCTAATCATTTTTATGCCGTTAATGCTAATACCGGAAAATTAATATGGACTGTAGCACCTGCTCATTGTTTTTCATCAAGCAGCGGCGACGGTTCCCCTGCCGTATCAAAAAGCGGTATTGAAGTCAATCAGATTGAAATCCCGGGATTAACGGCGGGAACTTCAAGAAGCGAAGAAATTGCGCTGAATGCAAGAAACGGACACATTATATGGAAAAAAATATTAGGTTCAGGGACTGTGCCGCCAAGAAACAAAGATGCTGTTCCTATGATACATAAAGGAATAATATATACAGGCAGCCCTGTTACAAAAAAGGCATATGCTATTAATCTGAAAACCGGTAAAATATTATGGAGCAAAAAACTTATCAGAATGAAAGCAGCGCCTGTATTACTCGGATATAAAGTTTATTTCCCGACCGGCAACGGAACTATATTTGTATTAAACAAAAATAACGGGCATATAATAAGCAAATATAATGCGCATAACGGAGGGTACGGACCGCAGGACGCTGTTATTATAGGTAAAACTATGATAATAGGAACAAATTTCGGTTGGATTAACGCTATCCCGCTTTCAGCATTATAATATTTCATTTTAATTTAATATTAAGCTGAGTAAATTAATAGCTATAAATGCAGCTGTATGATATAGGTGCCATTGTCGCCTATGTTTACAGCTGCATTTTTTTTTAGCTAAAATTACATGGAGTCTCTTTAAATTTTTTAATATTTAAATATTAAAAAAAATATAATAAAATAATATAAAATAGAACAACGAAGGATTATATAGATTATAGCTTTGTATTAAAAATTATAGCATCAGTACCGCAATTAATAAATTTAATTTAATTTAATATAATAAAGACAAAAAAATAATAATAGATAACTAAAGATAAATGGAAAAACGATGAATAAAAATATAGATAAAATCGGTCAATATTTAGGTATTGATATCGGCGGCACAAATATAAGATTCGGCATAGTAGATGTACGCGGCAGATTGTTAAGTTTTAATTCACTGCCTATTGAACAGTCTGCAGATAAAGCTATAGGGCAGATTAAAACATTTATAAAAAGATTAATTGAACAAAGTGAAGGTTATGAAACAGAAAATACAGGTATAAAAAATATAAAAGCTGTCGGAATTGCCGCTGCGGGACAGATAGACAGAAGGAACGGCGTAATTATATATTCGCCTAACCTCAATTGGAGAAATGTTCGTATAAAAGAAGAACTTGAAAATTTATTTAATATTCCTGTTTTAATCGAGAACGATGTGAATGCAATAGCTTATGGAGAGTGGAAAACAGGCGTCGGTAAAGGCGTTAAAAACTTGGTATGTATTTTTATAGGGACGGGTATCGGTTCAGGATTGGTTATCAACAACAGGCTTATTGAGGGATGTAATGGTTCGGCAGGTGAAATAGGGCATACTGTTATAGTGTCGGGCGGAAGAAAATGTCATTGCGGAAATAACGGATGTTTTGAAGCGTACGCAGGAGGATGGGGGATTGCAGAAATAGCCGTGGAAAAAGCAGTTCAAAATCCTGAAAAATATAAAATGCTGATAGAATTATCATCCGGCGACGTAACTAATATTTCATCCGAATCAATCAGCAAAGCCTATATGTTAGAAGATGAAGCAGCAAAAGAACTTGTGCATATAACGGCGGGTTATATCGCCGACGGTATCATAAGCGTTGTAAATTTATTAAATCCGTGCATGATTGTTCTTGGCGGAGGAGTTATTGACGGTATACCGGATTTAGTTGAAATAGCAGAAAAAGAAATAAGAAAAAGAGCGCTTAAGGTGTCGACGGATTCTTTAAAAATTATAAAATCAAAGTTTGGCGAGTCTGCAGGATTAATAGGGGC
>JAJYQS010000035.1 GCA_021794475.1 bacterium
CCGACTGTTTCAAATTTGCATCGGAAGAAATTAAAAACGTGCCGGAAGTTACGACCTTTTCGCCTGCTCTTAGACCGCTTATTACCGGATAATAATTGCCCCATCTTTTACCCAGAACAACATGCTCCGGCACAAAATAGCCTTTGCCGCCGTATATAAAAACTAAAGGTTTAGTTCCGGTCCACAAAACAGAAGATGCTTTCACCGATAATTGACGCTGCGGTTTTATTATAAATTTGACATTTCCGAACATACCCGGCTGCAGCAGCCCTTTTCTGTTATTAAAAACAATCCTCGCCTCGGTGATTCTTGCGCGTGATTTCAAATAAGGATAGACAAAAGATACCCTGCCGTTAAAAATTCTTCCCGGATAAGCCGAAAACTCGACCGATACGGCGCTGTTTTTATGAACAAATTTTAAATCATTTTGATAAATCCATGCGTTCATCCATAATTTATTTAAACCGGCTATCTTAAAAAGTGTCTGCCCGCGCGTAAAATGCTGACCTGAATATACATATTTTTTTAATAAAATTCCCGACATATCAGAATAAATAGCAATATCGGATTTCACATAACTGCCGTTTCTAATTGCATTTATCCGGCTGCGAGATATACCGCCGTAAAGTTCAAGTCTTTTTTCGGCTGCTCTGTAATATCTTTTGCTTTCTGAAATATTAAATTTGTAATTTGTTTTTTTGGCGTTTTTATAATTTTTATAGGCTAAAAAAAGATTTTTTTCTGCGTTAAAAATGGACGGACTATATATCTTAAACAGTTTTTCGCCGGCAAAAATTTTCATTCCGGTTTTGTTTGCATATAGTTTTGTTATATATCCGCTATATCTTAACGATATTTTCTTGATGAGCGGCTCTGCAGCCGTAAGTTCGCCTATTGATTTTATAGTGCGGCTTATTTTTCTGTATTTAACAGTACCGACGGTTATTCCGTAAAGCTGCCTTTGCCTTGAGCTTGCAAAAACTCCTTTTTTTACCGGCATTACCATTTTTTTTGTTATTTTTTTTGGCGGCTTATTATTACCAAAATTGCTAAAATAGACTGCAGATGCTGCAATGCCTGCTATTAGCGCTATAACAAGACCTGCTATATAACTTATTTTTTTCATAATATATAATCCTCTATCTTTATTGTTTTTATTGTTATTATTATTTTAATTGTTCGCTTGATTTTTTCCTATAACGGCGTCTAAAAAAGCGTCATCTTTAAAATATTCAGCTTTGAATTCATAAGTTTTAAGTTTTATTAAAAGCAGTTTTATAAAACTGTCTAATAGCGGAAAAGTCTGTACTTTTCCAGACATCAGGCTTTTAGCATATGAATTAAATAAAAGTTCTGCTTCCGGTTCGGTTATATTTTTGTTAATGCTGTAAGCTTTATAATCATTTTTTATATTGCTTACCGCTGTTTTTAAATTCTGAATTGTCCTTAATTTTATCCAGTCATACTTATAGACGGCGTTAATACTATATTTTTTTGCCTTTTCTATTTTTGGCATCTGATTTTCGTTGAAATATAAAGGTATGCTGACAGATATGCCGCCTGATATAACCGGCTGAAGCGAATATCTGTCTCCATAACCTGCAAAAATAGAAAAATTTGGATAATAACCCTGATTTGCCAGGTCTATACCCAGCCGCGAAGTTTTAATATTTTCTTTTGCTTCTTTTAAAGCAGGGTTAAATTTATCAGCCGTGTTCATAAGTTTATTAAATTTATCGGAGAAATCTTTAACCTTTCCGGTAAATTCTGCCTTCTTATTTTTAAAATACGCTGCTTTAAGGCCGGTCAGTTTTGATAATATATAAATTAATCTGTTTTTTTGTTTTTCGAATAATATCAACCTTGTTTTTATCTGGTCTGTTTCTAAGATTATTCTTATCGGGCCTCTTGCGCTTAATCTGCCGCTTGCATAATCTCCGTCGGCGTATTTCAGCAGAATAGACAGCAGGGACAGATTCTCTTTAAAGGTGCTTATATCCTTTTCTAATAAAGCGAGATTGTAATAGACATTTTTAACGTTTAATATCGTAAAAAGTTTTAATGTGATGGTTTTGTCCTTTAAAGATTTATATATTGATTTTTTAATTCTGGCGTTTATTATAAGTTTAGTCGGAAACGGTATCGCCTGCGATGCGCTGAACTTCCAGTAGCTCATAGAATTAATGCCTATCTCGGGATTGTTTAGACCGTTCGCATCCGTTATACCGAATCCGAGTGCCGGCTCCGGAAGACTTTTAGCGATAGATATATTTTCTTTATATCCTAAATATTTATATATACTTGATTTTATTTCAGGATTTTTTAAAGCCTTATTGATAAGATACTTTAAAGATGCAATATCGTTTGCTGCTGCCGTATGTTCTGCATCGCTGCGTGCGGCCTTAGTGCGCACAAATTGCACTTCTGCCGCTTGAACCGGATATGTCATGGTCTGCAGCATAAAAAACGAAAAAAATAAAAAGCATAAAAAAATAAATGAAAAAAAATAAATTAAATTATAAATTTTTCTAAAATATGTTCTTTTAAAAAACATAATCTGTTCCTCATTATTAAATATTATTAAGTTGCGAAGGCATTATATTGCACGTATGTATTGCAATGCAGCAATATAGCGCATATAACACGACATATTTCCTTATTTTTTTTAAACAACTTTGACTTCAGCATAAAGCAAACTGAAAAATAAAAAACGGTTTAATAAATAAGTAAAAAATAAAAAACTGAAAAATAATATTAAAATGAAGAATATTTTGGAGGGTGAATAAGCGGAAAAGCGATAAGTTTTTTTAGAAAGAAATAGAAAACAGCCAGTACCAAGATAATGCCGCCTGAAAAATCAGCGATTAAAAACTTTAGACCGGGGATATTGCCGCATTCAAAACAATAAACGGCACCTAATTGTTTAGCAATTTTAAAATTTGAACCTGCGATATCTGAAAATTTTATTTTATTATTTATATTTCCTGTTATATATTTTTGAACGGCTATGCTTTTTTTATTTAATATTTTAACAGGAAACACCATTTTCATAGGCATATTGAAAATATAGCTCAAATCATGTATTCCTATTAAATAAGAAACGCTCAAAAATGCGAGCATATAGAATAAAAAAGATAATAATCTATTTTTTCTTATAGTAATCATTGTAATTATATTATGACATTATAATCAAAAAAAATACAACAAAAAAATAATAATAATTAGTAACCCGTATGACTTATAGCGATATAATGATAAAAAGATTTAATAGAATAATACAGCTGTTTATTTGTATCTTTAAAAGAATATGTTTTAAAATGGGCTGTTATATTATTTGCAGCTATAGTGTTTCGTAAATCTTCGGCGCTGACGCCTGCAAATCTTGTAAAACCTTTGCCTACAAATTCTTCAGAATGCGCATCGGAAACCCCCAGTGCAGGAAGACCGGCAGAAGCGTTTGCAAGAGAGGATAAGGCATTATAAAAAAAAGCGAATATGCTCGAGTTATTTATAACTTCAACAGCGTCAAAATCAAGGGTACTCAACAGATAACGCAGCGGTTTGCTGCCCTTCTCCCTGTAAGAAATAGGATAATAGGGGTGCGGACATACCGCAATACCGCCCTGTTTATGTATTTCATCGATAGTTTCATGAGCGGTTTTACCTGGGATAATTTTATTTTTTATAAAAAGTCCTATTAAATGTCCGTTTTTTGTAGATATTTCTTCGCCTATTATAACGTCAACATTCAGGTGGCGGTTTTTTTCTGCATACTCTTTTGCTATATAGGCGCCTTTTATCCGGTTATGGTCGGTAATAGCTATGACGTTCAAATCTCTGAGTGCGGCGGCGCAAACCATTTCCTCCGGAGTATTTAACCCGTCGCTATAACTTGTATGGATATGCGTATCTGATTTTGAATAATTTTCTTTTTGGATTGTTTTCATCGCAGCTTTTTTACGGTTTATTTTCTACACAATTATTAGCATATTATTAAAAGTATTTAATAATTCAACACCCAATAGTGCTATAAATATATGTATATAGTATTATATTACTGCATAAAAACACGAACGCCGCATCATTCTTTTTATTTTACCACAAGCCTATGAAATATTCAAAAAAATGCTTTTCAGATTTTTTTATTTTATCGATAACTTCGGAAGATTCATAAATTTCAACTCCCTTTTTTCGTTGTATTTCGGATATTATTTTGGTGCAAAACTTTTCGCTGCTGTTTAACGGCGGCTTATTTTCTTTATTACCGGCAAAGTTTTTTTCGATGCCGTATTTTATTTTTTCCATAGTGCACCTCGATTAACGTATGTAATTAGTATTCAGTTATTTAGCTATTTTAGTCATTAGTTTCAATTATAAGTTTCGTTTCCTTTTACGAGAAATTTTATTTTTATAAAATCGCTGCAAAGCGGACACTTTTTATCAAATTTGTCATAAATTTTTTCAATATCTTTTTCAGTAACTATAACAGAAAAAGATGATTCTCCGCATTCGCATGACATACGCATAACCGCTTCTTTTTTCGGAGATTTATAAATTTTGTTTTTAATCATATTTAAATAGCGATTTTTGATTTTTAATGCATTATCATTAATTTTTTTTATTATTCTGTCTATCTGTGAGCTCACATCGTTAAAATTATTGTCTAATTTTCCGGTATTTAGTTCATTTTTAAAATTACGCAATTCGTCATTATTCATTTTTTAACCTCCTTATTAACAATATAATTAAATAGAATAAACTTATTACTATAATTCAATAAAATAAACTCAATAAACCAAATGTGCAATATTAGAAATATGTATTTATACTGCAAATTTAGACAAACTTTTCTGATTAAAATTTCTGAAATTGTTTTTATAAAATAATTAATTTAATTTATCTGCACAATTATAGTATATATAATTAATATTGCATTATGATGACGGTTAGGTTAATTTTTTGTTACAAGTTGATAAACTGATATGAGACCGCCGGCGATATGCTGAAAAATATGTTAAAATAAAACAAGCACTGGCTGTCTAAATAGAATGGAAATCAACTGCGAGAAAGGGCTAATGAGGAATGGGCAGACATGCTAGACTAAGATATTTTTGTATTATCAGTACTTAAAAATAACGATAGTAAAGTAAGTATTAAATAAATATTAAAGGACGAATAAGCCTCTCACTGCCGTTATCGGCAATAACTTAATCGTCCTTTAAAATTGTTTGACGGCAATTGTAATTTCTCTAATTTTAGAAAATCATTCATTAATGATTTATTTCTAATTTATATTTGCCGATGCTAATTTATTTTATTGCGGGATGTCCTTCCATCTGCAATGATTCGGAACCGTCATCCTTAACAAATTGATTTTCTTCGCTGACAGTAGCTAAAGACACATTTTTTGTTTCAGGCAGCGTTACAAGGGTTAAAATAGCTCCTATTACGGAAATTATAGCAAGAACTAAAAACGTCCCCTGAATTTTTATGGTGGTTATAAGCAGCGGAAAAAGAAATGTTCCGATAAACGCCCCTGTTTTTCCTGCCCCGGCGGACAAACCGTCTCCAAGACCTCTTATGGAAGTCGGATATACTTCGGCAGGATAAATAAACGTCGTCATGTTCGGTCCGAACTCCACGAATACGTAACTCAATCCGAATATAAGCATAAAAGCTAAAGGCGCTAAAGTGTATCCTGAAAAACCTACAAGAGATATTATAAGATATGACAGACCCATACCGATAAATCCGAATGTCTGTATAAATTTTCTTCCAAGGGTATCCAAGTTAAAAGACGCTATCCAGTAAAACGGAGCGGCAAAAACTATAAAGACAATGGTTGCTAAAGCCAAACCCTGTATAAACGTTGCATGCGGAAGAAACGATTTCATAACAAGAGGCCATGAAATTGAGTTTCCGTAAAATGCCCAGTCAAGCAGAAACCAGCTTCCCATAGTACCTAGCAGTCTCACGTTATAAGGATATTTTAATATATCCGTCCATTTTGCTTTTGCTTTCACTCCTGCCTGCTGATTGTCATGTTTGACTTTAATATTTGAACCGGTTATATCATTTATCGCCGCAACAGTGCCGTCAACATTACCTTTAACTGAAAGCGAATAATGCGGCGTTTCTTTAATTTTTCTTCTAAGATAGATAACGCTTGCAGCAGGAATTGCGCCTAATCCTAATAAAATTCTCCACGCTATATCATGCGGAACGCCGAGCATAAGTATTAAAATTGCAACTATAGGACCTGCTATAAGCCCTATTCCCTGCAGGGAAAACACCATGCCGATTAATTTGCCTCTGTCTTTTCTGTTTGAATACTCGCTCATAATAATCGCGCTTATCGGATAATCGCCGCCTATGCCGATACCGAGTATAAATCTCCATATTATAAGCTGCATGATATCCTGAGAAAAGGCAGAACCTATCGCGGCTATGGTAAGTATGATTACTTCAAGTCCGTAAACGGCCTTTCTTCCAAAAATATCGGATATCCTGCCGAAAACATATGCGCCCATTGCAGCGCCTATCAATGATGTGGAGCCGAGCCATGCAATGTCAACAGGCGTCAGATGCCATATCGGAGCCAACAGGGCTATGGTAACCCCTATGATAAACAAATCGTACGCATCCGTAAAAAACCCCATTCCCGCCGTAAACATAGTCCTAAAATGATGCTTTACAAGACCGACTTCATCAACATCATGAAGCAGCTCGCTTCTTAAATCTCCGCTTTCGTTCATAAATCCTCCCCTCTTAATGTACTTTTTGATTTTATTTTACTTTATATTGCAAAATTATTGCAAAACAGTAAAATATGAAAAATTAATTATATTTTTTACTATCCAAATAGGGGTATTATACTAAACGGAGTATTACAGTTTGATGACAGGAATGTTAAATTTTTGTTACAATTTCAGAGGGTAATGCCGGCGACACTATTAATGTAATTTCGCCTTTTAGAAGTTCAGGATTGCTTTTAAAATCTTCACGCAGACATTTTATTTCTTTGGTTTTAATATTTTCAAAAAACTTAGTTAGCTCTTTTGCATAACAGATTTTTATATTGCCGAAAATATTTTCTATTACATCAAATAATTTTTCAATATCTCTTGCCGCTTCAAATACAACAAAGGTTCTTCCTTCCTTCTGCAATCTCAGGAGCATATTTTTTCTTTTCCCTGGTTTTTTAGGCAAAAAACCCACAAAAGTAAACTCCGACACATCCACGCCGGATACGGACAAGGCAGCTATAACGCTGGAAGGTCCCGGAATAGGTATAACCCTTATATCTCTTTCAATGCACATTC
>JAJYQS010000072.1 GCA_021794475.1 bacterium
TGGACAGCCTTACGCCGTCTCAGCAGATGATTAAAATCATCAGGGATGAGATGGCTGCGCTGCTTGGAGAATCCGAACCTTTAAATATAAAAGCTAAGCCGCCTGTCATTATTATGCTTGCCGGCTTACAGGGCTCCGGTAAAACTACCACGGCCGGAAAGCTTGCGCTTTATCTTTCCAGAATAAAAAGAAGCGTTTATCTTGTGCCTGCCGATATTTACCGTCCGGCGGCTATACTTCAGCTGAAAAAAATAGGGGCAAGTATAAGCATACCGGTATATGACACAAGAAACGAAACTAATCCGGATGAAAAACCTGCTGAAATAGTTAAAAATGCAATCAATATTGCCGAAAAAAATGCATATGACACGATAATAATAGATACGGCGGGCCGTCTTGAAATTGACGAACCGCTCATGAATGAACTTAAAGAACTGAAAAACAAATTTGCTCCCAATGAGATTTTATTTGTTGCCGATTCCATGCTTGGACAGAGCGCTGTTAATGTTGCTAAAAAATTCAACGATATGCTTGGCATAACAGGCGTTATTCTAACCAAAGTTGACGGCGATTCAAGAGGCGGAGCGGCGCTGTCTATTAAAAAAACTATAAATAAACCGATTAAATTTATAGGTACAGGCGAAAAATTAAGCGACTTTGAAGTTTTTCACGGAGACCGCGTTGCCGAAAGAATTTTAGGCATGGGCGACGTCCTGTCTCTTATAGAAAAGGCTCAGGAATCCATAGATGAAAAAACCGCAAAATCTTTAGAAGCAAGTATTACAAAAAAAGATTTTACCATTAAAGATTTTGCAGACCAGCTTGGAATGGTTTCTAAAATCGGCGGGGTTGCACAAATTGCTTCCATGATACCAGGTTTTTCAAAAATAAAAGATAAATTTAATCCCGAAGCTGCCGAAAAAGAACTTGTCAAAATCAAAGCAATAATTAATTCAATGACGGAGAAAGAAAGAAAAAATCCGGATATACTTAACGGCGGGCGAAGAAAGCGAATAGCCCTCGGAAGCGGCGTTACGGTTAATGACGTGAATATTTTTATAAACAAATTTGAAGAAGTAAAAAAAATGATGAAATCATTTAAAAAAAATAAATTTGGCGGTCCGCTCAAAAATATAAAAAATATGTTTAACAATATTAATCAATAAAGGAGATTTAAAGTGTCGGTAAAAATCAGATTGGCTAGAGTAGGTTCTCACAAAAAACCATATTACCGCGTTGTTGCGGCATCATGCGAAAAATCGGCTACCAAGAAATTCATTGAGATTTTAGGAACTTATAATCCGCATCTTAATCCGGCTGATTTTAAAATAAATAAAGACAAGTTTGACAAATGGATAAGTCTGGGTGCGCAGCCTTCCGATACGGTCAAATCTTTAATTAAAAAAAATAATAAGGCAGCCGCCGCAAATTAATTATAACTTAATTAATTAATGTAATTTAATATAGTTATATAATTATAATATTTACTTATAATATTAATGTCTGAGTATATTGCTGTAGGCAGTATCATTAAACCCCATGGTATTAAAGGGGAAGTTGTCGTGAGATTTTTTAATCCCGACTTTGTTTTTAATGAACAATTGCTCGAAGACGGAAAATTATTGCTGTATGTGTCGGATTCCGGTAATTATGCCGAATCAAAAATAAGCTATCTGCCGTTATTCATAGAATGGCTCAAAAACGGGAATAAACAGTATTTTATTAAAATAGAAAATATTAACAGCATTGAAGAAGCTGAAAAATTTAGAAATGTTAAGGTTTTTACAAAAAAAGAGCAGCTGCATCTTGAAGAAAACGAATATCTGGTTTCCGATTTAATAGGCTTAAAATGTTTGAATATTTTGAATAAAGACTTAGGCGGCGTTACGGAAATTTATCTGGGCGATACCGACATTGCGGAGATACAGTCGGAAGCTGCAGTGTATTTTTTGCCTATGACGGACGACAATATACTGGAAATAGATATTAAAAACAAAGTTATAATAGTAAAAAACGAAAACTTATATAAAATATAATTTAAGAATGTTATGAAAAAAGTAATTGACATTATTTCTATAATGCCTGATTATTTTAGTTCTTTTATATCAACGGGATTAATCAGCAGGGCTATTAAAGAAGATATCATTGAAATTAATATAATTAATCCGAGAGATTTCACGCTAGACAAGCACCGCAGGGTTGACGATAAAGTGTACGGCGGCGGAGCAGGTCAGCTTTTAATGCCTGAACCGGTTGTTAAAGCATGGGAGCATGCAAACAGTGTTTATAAAAATAATGTAACCGCCAACGCTCATAATACGGCTATCGAAGAGGCTGCCGATGCAGAAAAGCCGCCGTTGCAGTCTTCGTCGGTAATTATGTCGGCATCGGGAAGATTATTAAATTCGCCGCTTGCAAAACAGCTTGCGGCAAATGAGCATTTAGTGATTATTTGCGGGAGATACGAAGGTATAGACGCACGCGTTGCCGATATTACCGGAAGTCTGGAGGTTTCAATCGGAGATTATATTCTTTCCGGAGGCGAAATTGCTTCCATCGTGCTGATTGAAACAGTTTGCAGATATTATTCAGGTTTTATGGGAAATACCGAGTCATTGACGGAGGAAAGCTATTCTGCTGATTTGTGCGGCAAAAAAGGAAAGCAGCTACTTGAATATCCGCAATTTACTAAACCTAGAAATTTTAGGAATTTAGAAGTTCCGGAAGTGCTGCTTAGCGGTAATCATAAACAAATAAACGAATGGAGATTAAAAAACGCTATAGCAAAAACAGTGAAGAATAGACCTGAATTTTTATAAAATTAATTTTTTCAGAACTTAATAGGAATATTTCAGCAATAATATAATAATATCAAACATATTTTAAATTAAACATATTTAAACAATATAATAAGGAGCGTAAATTATTATGAATATCGTGGACAAAATTGAGCAGGAATCTTTAAAAACTGATATTCCTGAATTTAAAGCAGGCGATACACTCAGAATACACCAGAAAATCAAAGAGGGCGACAAGCAGAGAATACAGATTTTTGAAGGCGTCGTTATTGCAAAGAGAGGCTCTAATATAAGATTTTCATTTACCGTCAGAAAAAATTCATACGGCGTAGGCGTTGAAAAGACGTTTCTTGCCCATTCTCCGCTGATTGAAAAAATAGAATTTGTTTACAGCGGTAAAGTCAGAAGAGCAAAGCTTTATTATTTAAGAGATAAAACAGGCAAAGATGCTAAGATAGAGCGCAGGGATTTGTTTAACACTAAAGGTAAAGCAGCAGATAAGACTAAAAAAGCCGATGCGGCAGCGCAGATTTAAATATATTTAGAATTATAGTATTAATTTATAGTATATCTATTTATTTTATTATATTTTGTTATATTTAGGCATTGACTATGAGCGAAAAATCTTACAGGGTTATTATTAAGGGCATAGTTCAGGGCGTTAATTTCAGAAACTTCACTAAAAAAGAAGCCGACAGAATAGGCGTGAACGGTTATGTTAAAAACACCCATGACGGACACGTAGAGGCTTTTTTTGAAGGAGAAGAGGAAAGAATTAAAGAACTTATATCAATGGTTCATGTCGGACCTGCCCATGCCAAAGTGAAAGAAGTAAAACTATATGAGCAGGACTCTCTTTCAAATTTTAAAGATTTTAGAGTAATAAGATAAAATACAAATAATATCAATTATATAACTGATATGTATAATATATATCGTTATATAATATATTATAATTAGTTGAATAGTCAGAATGCCCCGCCCTATTATTTATTAATTAGAGGCGGGGTTTATTTTTAAGATGCAGATAGAAAAGACAGAACTGCTGCAACGTGACCTTTAGCTTTTACGTTATGCCATATTTTTTTAACCGTGCCGTCTTTTGATATTAAATATGTAGAGCGTATAATGCCTTTGGTAATTTTTCCGTATAATTTCTTTTCGCCGTATGCGTCATACGCCTCGGCTATTTTTTTATCAGGGTCGCTTAATAGCGGAAAAATTAAATTTTGTTTTTCTTTAAATTTTATATGGGAAGCGACGCTGTCAGGACTTACCCCCGCAACATTATAGCCTTTTGACAGCAGAGCATTAAAATTATCTCTGAAATCGCATGCCTCGGCAGTACACCCGGGCGTGTTGTCTTTTGGATAAAAATATAATATCAAATCTTTATCCAACAAATCTTTTAATGAAAATATTTTTTCATTTCCGTTATTATCAATACCTGACAATTTAAAATCAAACGCTTTATCGTCCTCTTTTAACATAACCTGCACCCGCGTTTTAAGTTTTATTTTAGCATTATTAATATTATATTATATTTTACATAATATAATATGTTATGTCCATTATGTATATGTCCATACACAAAAATTATATTAACATTACATTTAAGAATTTTCAATTATTTTAAACTTAAATTTTTTTCTTGCAATTTGAAATATATAAATATATGATAAGAATAATTAAAATTATGTATGATATAATTAGAGGCCAATTTGCTGCTAAAATGACAAAAACAACAAGCGTGCTATTTATTTTTAACGGGTGCAAGACAATACTTTGAACGGCATATCTATTTTATTCTTGTTCCTTCTGCTAATACCTGTTATCATTTCATTTAATCCAAGACTATCTTTAATATCCAGTTCCGCAATATACTTGCTGCTTTCAGTTTTTTTGCTGTTTTCGCTATTATTCGGTTTTACAAAATTATCGCTGATGCTTCCGTTTTCAGTTCAAGTGAACGGTTTGTTCGGATTGGGCAATGTGCATAATTCTGACCATGTTACTTATTTAACCTCAATACCTTATCTTAATTTTTCATATCTATTTGACAGTCTGTCGCTGCTGTTCGGTTTTTTAATAGCATTTTTAGGCTTTATCGCTTCACTGTATTCAGTGAATTATTTGTATGAAGAACATTATAAAAATAAATCATTGTTTGTAATATTATTTAACGGGTTTATTATTTCAATGCTTTTTGTGGTGTTCAGCGCCAACGGTCTTTCGTTTCTTATATTTTGGGAAATTATGTCAATCCTTTCATTTTTTCTTGTTCTGTTTGAATATGAGAAAGAAGAAAGCAAAAAAGCGGCAAATCTTTATATAATAATGACCCATATCGGCACATTTTTCATTTTTCTGCTATTTCTTTATATGTTCACGAAAACAGGCAGTTTCTCTTTTGAAGCCTGGAAGCGTTTGGGCATCAGCGGCACTCTAAGCGCTGCCGGCATGCTGACGGTCTTTATTCTTACCCTGCTCGGTTTTGGAATGAAAGCGGGTATTTTCCCCCTTCATGTATGGCTTCCGAAAGCTCATCCCGAAGCGCCGTCCGGCGTATCGGCGCTGATGTCCGGCATTATGATAAAAACTGCAATTTACATGATGCTCAGATTTTATTTTGAATTTATGAAATCATACGGGTGGGGATTCGGATTTACAATCCTTTTAATCGGCGCTATGACGCTGATTTATGGGGTTCTGAACGCCGGAATTCAGGATAATATAAAACGGCTTTTGGCATATTCTTCAATGGAAAATATAGGAATAATGCTTATGGCACTGGGTTTAGCCATGATATTTTATTCCCAGAATATGTATCTTCTGTGTGCGTTTGCGCTTATGGCTCTTTTGTTTCATATAATGAATCACGCCTTATTTAAAGGACTGTTATTTCTCGGTTCAGGCGCCATAGCTTCTCAAACCCATACAAAAGACATGAACAAATTAGGCGGACTGATTAAAAAAATGCCTAAATTCTCATTTATTTTTCTTATCGGAGTTTTATCTGCAGCAACACTTCCACCGTTTAACGGTTTTGTCAGTGAATGGATGATTTATCAGTCTTTACTCATGGCGAGCAGCGTCAACGTTGAAATTATCAGGATATTTACCCCTATATTTGCTTCGGTTATGGCATTAGCCGGCGGGCTCGCGGCGCTTGCGTTCGTTAAGGCATACGGTATATCTTTTCTTGGAAGGGCAAGGTCGCAGGGAGCAAATAATGCAAAAGAGCCGCCATTTTTAATGCTTGCATCAATGAGCATTCTTGCGTTTTTATGTTTTCTGCTGGGTATATTTTCATTTATAGGGCTCATACCTATAAACAAAGCAGTTAAGGAAATCACCAATATATCTATTTACAAAAATATTGCAATATCTTACGGTTCAATAGTTACTCTTCCAAAGTACAGTATGGGGGTTATTTCTCCCATCGGGCTTCTGCTTGCAGGAATAATTTTTATAGGCGCAATTTATCTGTTCATAAAAATATTCGGGAATATGAAGACTAAAGTTTTTGAAACATTTGCATGCGGTCTTGAGAATAAAAATGTTTATAATGTAAATGTTTCGGATGCGCAGTTAATCGGTCAAGATGCCTGTGAAATTAAGAGCAACAGTTCCCAGTACAGTTCAGCAGGTTTTTCGCAGCCTTTAAGAAGAATTTTTTCAGGACTGTATAATATTAAAGAACATTTAATAAATGAAGAATATAAAAGAAAATATTTTTTTCCGGTTAAAAATTATGTATTTAAAGCTGGTGATTTATTTGAATATTTTTATAATTCGTTTGCCGAGAAATTTTTGGAAAAAATTTCAAAACTGAGAGCGCGCATTCAGGGCGGTGTTGTTCAAACTTACATAGCCTACATAGTCGGTACCCTGATAATTTTATTAATATGGTTCAGCTGGTTTCATCATACATTGTGAAAATGCATATTGCAATGACTAACTGTTAAATTAGTTTAGCTTGCCAATTCATAATAAATAGGCGCAGGCAAATGCGCGGATGTGCACAGATGCAGTGAAACTGCAAATTAATTAAAATAACTATTAAATTAATTTGAAATAGGTTAATTCAAAAGTTCAATGCTAATGTTAAATAATGATTTATTAAATTTTAATGCTGTTTTAATAGGAATTGCACAAATTTTGATTCTTATTTTGATAGCACCGTTTGTAAACTCTTATATAAATAAAATA
>JAJYQS010000109.1 GCA_021794475.1 bacterium
TTTCAATATTATTACTTAAATAGGCAGGGTCAATATTTTCAGAAAATAATACCTTCATTTTTTTATTTACGGTCTTATCTATTGTCTGCTTCAAAGCGTTCTGAAGAAAAATAGCCCCAAGGGAAGAACCGCCCATTCCGAACACAAATAATGTTTTTATACCGTCTGCAAAAAATTTCTCCGCCATATTTTTAATATCTTTAACCATCTGCCTGTCTTCAGGAACATCATATAGACCGATAACCCCGTCTTTTCTTAATTTTTCTAAATTTCCTTTAGCATCGGTCAATTTACTTTTTAATAATTTAATATCGTCATATGAAATACCGCCCTCTCCTATCGCAGGCATCAAAGCAAACTTGAAATTAAACTCAACCATGTAAACCTCCCTCTGTAAATAAAGTTATTAATTAGATTCTGTTAATTCTTTTTTTATGAACTAGTCTATATCCCGCTCCTGTAAATATGGTTAATCAATACATTTAATTTAATTATATTTTAATATTATATTCAGTTTTTATATATTCAATTTCTTCTTCCTTGCTTTTGATTATGCCGTCAATTTTTAAAAGCTTTAATCTATTTAAAATTTTGCCAATCTCGGGTCCTTCTTTAAAACCCAGCTTTTTTAAGTCTTCTCCCGAAATATCTAACTTAACATTAATAATTTCAAAAAGATAAATCTTTAAATATTTATTAATCCTATTAATATCGCTATCACTCTTATTATTATATCTCATTATAAAAAAAATAATCGAATATAAATTGAAAGGTTTCAGAACTAAATATAGTCTGCTTTTAAAATTTGCACTGCTTTCTGCGTGAATATTCATATTCTTATTATTTATATCATTTATATTACTTGCATCTATATTATTTACATCTATATTATCTTTATTATTTATATCTATCTTATTTATATTTAGATAAGGTATATTATTTATTTCTATATTGTTAATAATGCGGATAATCTTTTTAACAGATTTGATTTCCGCTTTTATTAATAAAAATAATTTTTTTATATTTTCGCCAAAGTTTAATCTTTCAAGTATAGAAAGTATTTTTTCATCGTTTAACCTGATTAATAACTCCATTAAATAAAATAATTCTATATTTATTTTTATTGTGTTCAAATTTTTAATCTTCATATCATTTATTTTAATTGTATTAATCTTTTCTTTATTTGACTGATAAAAATTGCGTATCTTTTCAAAATTTCTTTTATTGCCTGATGTAAATTTTAAATCTTTATCAATGCTTTTCAGTACGCCAAGCCTTTCAAACCTTAAAAAATAAATTTCAGGATAGCTTTCTTGAAAAATTAAATTAAGTTCATTGCTTACTCTCTTTCCTGAGATATTATCCATTACCCCTTTTGACAGGGCGTCTATTAATAATTTTTTAGTGTTTTTTTCAATCCTGAATCCTAATCTTTTTTCAAATCTCACAGCTCTGAATATTCTCGTAGGGTCGTCTATAAAACTTAAATCGTGCAGCACCCTGATTTTTTTATTTAAAATATCTCTTACGCCATTGTGATAATCTATGATTTTAAAAAAATTATCAGGTCCTAAATTAAGTGCTAAAGCATTTATAGAAAAATCTCTCCTTATTAAATCATGTTCTAAGTCTGAAAATTTTACAGAGGGAAGCACTCCTGATTTAACGTAAAACTCTTTGCGGGCTGAAGCAAAATCTATATTAATAATATTTTCATGAATGCCGGAAAAAACCATGCTTACCGTTTTAAATCGTTCATGCTTTTTTATATTATAAATATAAATATCGTTTTCAGATTTATATAATTCATTCTTCAATATTTCCGCAAAAATAATCGCATCCCCTTCCACGCATATATCAATATCAACCGGTTTTTCTAATGCATCACAAGTCTTATAGCAGTTATGAATTTTATAAATCAGTAAATCACGGACAAAACCGCCGACAATGTAAATTTTAAACCCGTGCTCTTTCGCAATTTTACCGAAAGCTGCGTATAAATGCATAGCTGTGCGGCTGCTTAAATGTATATCGTCTGTTATATTTATATTGAAATTTAAATTTGCGTTTAACATTTTACTTTTTTATATTTTCTTCTGCTGCATCTGCATCTGTATTCCTCGGATGATATTTTTGATGCTGCTCTTTCAAATGTGTTATGTCGGTATGTGTATAAATTTCGGTAGTTGAAATATTAGAATGACCTAACATTTGTTGTATGGAGCGTAAATCTGCCCCACCTTCAAGAAGATGCGTGGCAAAAGTATGTCTTATAGTATGCGGGGTTATATTTTTGTCGATACCGGATTTAAGCGCCATTTTTTTTACTATTTTCCATAGACCTTGCCTTGTAAGCGGTTTGCTTTTTTTTGTGACAAAAAGATAATTACCGGCGCCTCTTTCTATTTTGCTCCGTTCTTTAAGATACTCTTTAATATATTTTGCCGCCGAAATATTAAACGGGATAATTCTTTCCTTTGAGCCTTTTCCTATCACTTTAACAAAATTCATTTCAAAATTAAAATTTTCGAGTTTTACGGAAGCAATTTCCGATATACGCAGCCCGCTAGCGTATAAAAGCTCTATAAAAGCTTTATTTCTTAATCCCTCAAAATTATTTTGAAATTTAACCTCCAGCATTTTATTGATTTCGTCTTTAGTGAGGAATTCCGGTAATTTCCTTCTGACGAATGGATATTCAATATCTTTGAAGGGGAATTCGTTTATTTCAGAATTTCTATATAAAAATTTATAAAAACCTTTTATAGATGAGTAAAATCTTGCTCTTGTTTTAGCGGATAGATTTAATGCGGATAAAGAAGAAAGGAAATTCTGAACCGATAAAGGCGCTACGGATAAAAAATCTTCATTCTCTTTATGCAGATAATTAAGAAAAAAATTTAAATCTTTATAATATGCCGAAAAAGTATTCTGACTGTAACCTTTTTCAATCTTCAAATATGTTATATATTTGTCAATTAACGCTTCTGCCTCTTGCATTTTTCTTTTGCGCAAAGCTTCTTTTTGTGATACTTCCTGCTGTATTACTTCTGTATTTTCAGCCATGTTGATATGATAAAACCTATTATGGTAATGTGTATTGTTACATTAATATATGTTAATATATGTTATAATTATATGTTATAATACATTAATGAACGTAGATTTTATTTTTTTTATTTTTAAAATACTTTTAATCTTCCTGCCTTTTTCATCTTTTACATAAAAAGTATCTGAGGCTTTATTGCCCATGGTCGTTATCTTTGATTCAAATATATCAATCCTGAAATCATTAAAAACTTTCGAAATATCATAGAGCAAACCTTTTCTATCTAATGCTGTAATCTCAATAACAGTGAATTCTTCGCTTAAATTATTGTAAAAATCGCATGCCGAAGAAACATGCGGCGTGGATTTTTTATAAATTTTATAACTCTCAATCTTTTTATTAAACATATCCGATATAGACACAGACGTGAGAGTGCCATTGAAAATTTGACCGATAACGTTTGCTATTCTGTCCCATTCTATATCAGAATTAATATCTTTATATATATGGTTAATAAAAAATGTATCTATAAAATTGCCGTCTTTTCTTGTATTGATATCGGCGCTCATAATATTAAAATCATAATATGATAATGTTCCGGTTATATCGGAAAAAATATTTTTCCGTTCCCTGCCGCAAATAGTAAATTCAAAATAATTTGCTTCTTTGTTAGGCGACACTGCATAATTAAATATATGTTCATCATTAATTCCCGACAATAGTCTAATATGCGATACAATTTTTTTCGAAGAATTTCTTTGAATATATTTTACCGGATAATAAAAAGAATTTAAATAATTCTTTATATATTCCTTTACTTTTTCAGGATTAAAATTATTTTCGCCGTTTAACGATTTAATATCGAAATTAACCGCTTGATTTTTGTTCATCTCTGAAACCGTGTCGTTATAAATTTCATCTATGTAAAATGAAAAATCCTGATTGCGATTATAATAATTCATGCTGTCTTCAATATAAGAATATGTTTTATTGTACAATTCTACAAGAAGCATTTTCCTCCATGAATTAAACCTCCCTGGTGCTACTGCCATTGAATCACACAGGCTTATAACGAATAAAAATTTTAAATGCTTTATATCTTTGCAAATATCTGCAATCATTTTGATAGTTATCGGGTCATGCATATCTCTTCTTTCGGAAGTAAGAGGCATTAAAAAATGATTCAAAATAAGGAAATATATCATTTCATAAGACTTTTCTTCCATACCGAGTCTTTTTGAGATTTTTACCGCAATTTTAGACCCTATCTTTTCATGATGCGGAGCGTATCCTTTCCCTATATCATGCAATAGCATAGATAAATTTAATATCAGCATATCTTCTTCGTTAAGATCGGATACTATATTTTTTAAATCTTTATGCATCTTAAAATTTACAAATTCTTCCAGAATATGAATGCCGTTAAGAGAGTGGGCATCGACAGTGTAAATATGATATACATCATTGGTTGAGAGGGAATTAATCTTTTCAAACTCAGGTAATAATGCGCTTAGCAAATTAGTTTCGTGCATCAGCAAAAGAGTTTCATACACTCTTTTTTTACTTTTTAATAATTCAGTGAAAAAAACTATTGCAGTTTTATTATTGACGATATTATTTTTATGTAAAAAATAAGCTCTTTTTAAGAGATTAACGGATTCCATATCAAGTCTGCGTCCGGTTTTTAAAAAGATTTCAAGCAGCAGAAAAGAGTTTTCCGGAACAGATAAAAACTTTTCCTTATTTTTGATATATATATATCCCTTTTCTATTATTATATTATCTTGTGCGTTAATAATACCGAATTCGTCATTTATTTTTTTTATTATTATATTCTTACTGCTACCGCTTTTATCATTAATATCCAATCTATAATTTAATAACAATGGTTTTTTTATCAATTCATTTAAAATAATTTTTGAATTTATATGTAAATTTTTAGAATTTAAATAATAATCATGCATAAATAATTCTATCTTATTTAAAAATTTAATATCTCTGTAAAAAAAAGCAGATGCAACTTTTTCCTGTATATCAAAAGTTAACCTGTCAATTTTTTTACCTGACAATAAATGCATCATTATTCTAGTTTTTAAAATAAACTCCTTAGATTTTATAAAATATTTTATATCGCTAAGGTTTAAATCTGCGTCGCCGTATAAATTTTCGTTGTTAAGAATATTACTATAAATATTATGATAATGCAGGAATTTTAGTGATTCAACAGGTTTATCTAAAACGTAATAAATCCATTCGCACCATGAATAATCCCTCAAACCGCCTATTCCGTCTTTTACGTCAGGCTCTAAAAGAAAAATATCGTTATCTACAAGCACGTTAATAAGTCTTTTTTTTCTGAGACTCTTCATTATTTCAGTTAAAAAAATATCTTTTGCTTTAATTTTTTTGAATTTAAATTTAAAGTCATTATATAGTTTGATATTGCCGGTTATATATCTGGCATTTATAAAAGAAGTATAGGTATTTAAATCTTTCTCCATTAAATCAATAGCTTCTTTTACCATCCTCACGCTTTGAGAAAGATCCACCGCAGCGTCCCAGAACAGATAGAAAAAATTTTTTAGTTTTTTTGTCAGAATTCCCTGGTCAGCCTCATTTTCTGTAAGAATCATTAAGTCAATATCGGAAAAAGGGCATAGTTCGTTGTTTGAATAGCTTCCGGCCGCAATTATGCAGACATCATCTGAAAAAATATTTTCATTAAACGCATCTATTATTATATTATCTATAACTGCGGAAATTTTTGCGGCAATATCGAATGAAGATAAATTGAGCAGGTCTTGTTTTAAAAATTTGAATTCTGATGAAATCTTAGATTTGACAATAGAGGAAGTTAGCAAAGCAAATTATGTCCTATGCATATTGTTCTGTCAATTAATCTATTAATCTATTTTTTGACTTTTATTTTTAACTGCCTCTTTTTTATTTTCTTTCTTTATTTTAAATAAAATAAAGAAATGGTAAACCAAGGCTATAGCTATTCCGAGTATAATCGAAGCAAATACAACAACCGACAGCGGCATCTTAATAGATTCGTAATCAAATAGCGTGACCCTGACAAGAGCATGGTTATATATAGTAAAAACAAGAACAAATATTACAAATATAACTAATAATATAAAATTAATAATTTTTATCATATAAATTAAATTTCCATCTTCTTAAAATAGTCAATTAATTTTGCATACGTATCATCGAGGAGTTCAGAGACGACTCTTAAATCGGAGCACGCGGAATAAAAACTAACATCTCCTTCCCATCTTGGAATAATATGAAAATGCAAGTGCTTTTCAATACCTGCGCCGGCAGCCTTGCCAATATTTAATCCGACATTAATACCGTCGCATTTATATGCTTTTGTTAATATATCGCATGATTTAGAGATAAGCTGCATAACTTCTGCGCCTGCTTCATACGTTAACTTGCTCATTTCTTTACTGTGAACATAGGGTATGACAAGCAAATGTCCGCAATTATACGGAAACATATTTAACTTGACGAAAGAATATTTGCCTCTGTACAGCATATACTTATTGTCAAATGACTCGTCGTCAACACAAAACACGCATTCATTTATTTTAGATTTATCCTGCATAAGATAATCCATACGCCATGGAGCATATATAGTTTTCATAATCTAATTATTTAATTTTTGCCAAATTATAAAATTATACTACAAATTTAATCTTAAAGAGGTTATAGCATCTAATCCCTGAAAACTGCTTTCCGTTCCAATTTTATGAATAAAGGTTTCAATAGCTTTTTTAATAAATGATTGAAAAATAGGCGATTGTTTCTTAATCGGATAAATAACCGTCGGTTTACCTTTAATATTGGATAATTTTGCAGCCAATTTAACAGCATCTTGAAAATCTCCGAGTTTATCTATAAGATGCAGCT
>JAJYQS010000077.1 GCA_021794475.1 bacterium
TTTTGATATTATTTTTTGTAAGCAATTCTTTAGCCTGATATTCATGTATATCCATTAGATTAACCCTTATTAATATTAAAAGTATTTATATTTATGTAAAAACCTTCATAATAATAATTAACATAATAAAGCAAGTCAATTTAAAACATAAAAACTACAAACTACTTAAACTTGCCTGCAAATTTTAATTTGCCTTCGTTATACAAATCTCCTCCAAAAATATCATTTACGACTATTGCCGGAAAGTCTTCGACGGTTAGTTCTCTTACAGCTTCGGAAAGCAGCTCTTCGTAGGCAATAACCTTGGAAGATTTAATGGATTTAGCTATTAAAGCTCCTGCTCCGCCAATTGCGCCAAAATATACGGCTTTATACTTTTTTATAGCGCTTTTAACCTCTTCCGAACGCTTGCCTTTGCCAATCATTCCCTTAAGTCCATGCTCCATAAGAACGGGAGCATATTTATCCATGCGGTAGCTTGTAGTTGGACCTGCCGAACCTATAACTTCACCAGGTTTAGCCGGCGAAGGACCGACATAATAAATAATTTGACCTTCAATATTAAACGGCAGCGGCATGTTTTCGGCAATCAGCAATGTAAGTCTTCTGTGCGCTTCATCTCTGGCGGTATAAATAGTGCCGCTTATTAATACTTCATCGCCTGTTCTGAGCGCAGCAATTGTATCTTCGCTTAAAGGAGTTGTTATTTTTTTAAATTCCATTTTTATTTTTTTATTTTTTAATTATTTTTTTTATTAATAGTTATAACTGTAATACAATAACTGCATTGTAATATTTATGAGAATATGTTTTTTATTAGTTTCTATTAGTTTTCTATTAATTAATATAAGTTAAGTTTAAATATACATAATATTGCTGAATCTGCATTTATTTATATATTTATTATATTTATGATTATAATTATAAAACGACAGACCCATGTCTGTGGGAATGACATTCAATATTTATAGCTACGGGCATACTGGCGATATGGCACGGCTCTTTAATTATATGCACCGCTAAGGCGGTGCAAACGCCGCCGAATCCCATTGGTCCAGTACCTATCTTGTTGATTTTATTATATATGGTTTGTTCAATTTGTGCAAGTTCTTTATCTGGATTAATTGTCCCGATGTTTCTGAAAAGCGCTTTTTTAGCTATAATAGCCGATCTTTCGAAATTTCCGCCTATTCCAATGCCGATAATATTAGGCGGGCATGGATTAGGTCCGGCTATTTCCATTGTTTCAACGGCAAAATCAATAATTCCTTGAATTCCGTCAGACGGTTTCATCATTTTTATTCTGCTCATATTCTCACTGCCGCCGCCTTTGGCAGCGTAAGATATTTTTAGTTTATCGCCGCCGGTAAATTCATAATGTATTATAGCAGGCGTATTGTCGCCTATATTTTTTCTGGTCAGAGGGTCGCATGTTGATTTTCTTAAATAGCCTTTTTCATAACCTTTTCTTGTTCCTTCATTAATACTTTCGGTTATAGTTCCGCCTTCTATGGCGATATCGCTGCCTATTTCTACAAAGAAAACGGCGAGCCCCGTATCCTGGCATAAAGGTCTGTCTTCGCTTTTTGCTATTTCTGCATTTTTAATTATTTTATTTAAAACGCTTTTCCCCGATTCAGAAATTTCAATATCTAATGAATTATTCAGACTTTTAATAACATCTTCGGAAAGATTGGATGCGGCGTGTGTTATTAAATCTATAACAGCGTTTGAAATTTGGTCAAGTTTAATTATTTTCATAATAATAATATCCCTTAAGAATCAATGTTCTTATTATTTTACACATTTAAAAAATAATTTCAAGAAAAAAATAAATAAAAGAATAATTTTTTATTTACGAGTAAATTATTATTAATTAATTGGCGTTATCAAATATCTTCTAATACAAATATAAATGCCGTTTACTATAATTTATTTTCATTAAATTATGATATGTGATATAATATGCGGCAATTATAGTACTAAATTATAATTAATATAGCATAATATAAAAACACTAAATCCGATTACATTATATAATTATAACGGAAAAATATTAATTAAAAAAATAGATACTAACTGGAGAAACTCATTATGGGGCTTAAAATAGGTTTTATCGGAGCAGGGAATATGGCATTCGGTTTAATAAAGGGAATAATTAATAATAAAAATATCAAAGATATAGGCGTAGCAATATATGACCCGTCATTAGAAAGGCGGGAATTTATGAAAAGTAATTTTGATATTGCAATTTTAAACAGCGTAGGTGAGATAATCGAAAATTCAGATATTATTTTTATAGCAGTAAAACCTAATGTAGTAGCAGATGTCTTAAATATTGCAGCAGATACTATTCTGCATATGTTTCATGAAATTTTTGGCAGCAGCGGCAATGATAATATTAACAAAGCAAATACGATAAATATATCGGATAATAATGCAAATAATGCAAATTTTGCAAACAATGGCGATAACGCAGGCGGAGAGGCTCACGATAAAAATTCTGATAATTCTTCTGACAGTAAAATTAAAGATCTTATTTTTGTCTCAATAGCGGGCGGTGTGAAGATTGAAGCCATCGACAGATTATTTTATGAAAAATTCCGCGGCAAATATAATCCTAAAATTATTAGAATTATGCCGAATATAAATTCACTCGCCGGAAAAGGTATGAGCGCCGTTTGTTATAATAATACCGTGAAGGAAGAGGATTACAATAAAGTGAAGAACATTCTTGAAATGTCTTCAAAAGTCCTGACTATTGAAGAAAAATATTTTGATGCGGTAACCGCCGTCAGCGGAAGCGGTCCGGCTTATTTATTTTTAATTGCAGAAGGTTTTATTGAAGCTGCCGTTAAATTGGGGCTGCCTCGAAACACGGCATCTATTTTAGCCGTACAAACGATACTCGGTTCAGGAGAGCTTTTGAGTTCTGAAGAATTTAGCAAATACTCTACCAAAGACCTTAAGGATTTAGTAACTTCTCCAGGAGGCACTACCGCATACGGTTTAAGCAAACTGGAAGAGGGAAGAATTAAATATGTTATAGATTCCGCCGTTAATGCCGCTTATTTGCGCTCTAAGGAACTTGGAAATTAGCAATCAATAATCAAAGCAATAATATTTAGTTGCATAAAAATTTTGTGAAAATATTTTTAAAATGATTAAACCGTGCATAATTTTAGCGTCGTCTTCACCCCGCCGCTCAGATATTTTAAAAGAATATAAAATTGATTTTATACCGGCAGAACATAAAATCATCAATGAACCGGAATACTCAGGCGGTATTGAACCTTTTGAATTTGCGGAAAATCTTGCTCTTGATAAAGCCAAAAGTATAGAAAACAGTTATCCAGACTGTTTTATCATAGGTTCGGACACTATCGTCATATTTGATGATTTAAGCACCGGTGCTGCTCATCATTCATCGGCATCGTTTTCCCTGCTTTCTTCTGCTGATGCATCATTGGCTGAGTCTAACACTTTGCCTCAGAGAGCTAAAGCTAACCACGGCTTATCTTTAGGCAAACCGAAAGATGCCGTCTCCGCTTTTAATATGCTCAGTAAGCTTTCCGGTAATACTCACAATGTTTACACCGGCGCGGCGCTGATTAATAAAAATATGCGGCTTTACGAGTCTGTATATGATAAGACGGAAGTTAAAATAAAAAAATTATCCGATGAAGAAATATACGGCTACATATATGAAAGTAAGCCTTTCGATAAAGCGGGAGGTTACGGCATTCAGGATTCGCAAGGCATAGTAGAATCATATTCGGGGTCATATAAAAACGCAGAGGGATTATGTATAGAAACATTAATCCCTCTGCTCAAAAGATATAACTTAATAATATAATTTTTAGCGCGATATAGCCCAATATAGTAATTAACAACAGTATTGTTTTACTATTTTTGCTTTTCCTTAAGCATTTCTATGGCTTTTTTTAGACTTATTTCCATTCTGCTGAATGATTTAGCCAATTTTCCTATCTCATCGTTTCTTGTGTGCGGAATTTCCTGTTTGAAATCGCCTTTCGATATATTATCCGCAGCTTTTGATAATTTTATCGTAGGATTGATGATCGCATTTTTAATTATAAGATAAAGAACTATAATTATTAAAACAATAGAAATCAGGGCTATGATTATGGAATATTTGATAAAATATGACTGCGTAGCATCCAATGCTTTCAAAGAATAAATAATTTTTATTCCGCCTAACACATCGCCGCTTACGGCGTCTGTATGGCAAGCCAAACAATTAATCCCTCTTGAATCTGTTTTTGCAACAAAAGGAATGCCGACCATTAAATATGCATGACGGTTATTGTATATTGCTTTGGTTATAGGGACTGGAGAAGCAAGAATTTCCCTGTCAAAACTTGAATTCGGTTCTTCTTCTTTAAGACCCGGACCATACTTTTTATCGAACTCTTCATTCACAAGATTGCCGCGTATAACCTGAAAACCTTTTATTCCTTTAATTCGTTTATATATTTTTATCAGCGTTTTTCTGTATGAGTTATTTTGTATGGTATGAGTCAGCATCATCGTGTTAAGGGTTGAAAGAGCGGTTTTTGCCGTAACCTCCGCATCATGTTTTGTCAATGAGATAGTGAGCTGCTTTTGAAGATTAAATGAAATGTAAGAAATTAAAATAATCGGTATTAAAATTAATACAACGAGAGGAACGATGATTTTTGTTTTAATAGAAACATCTCTTATCCAGCTAAACATTTCAGCCTCCAGATAGATAATAATACAATGATAGGATTAAGTTGTTTTTAATATTTTAATGTTATTGCATAAACGCCTATATTATATAATATATTAATGTGTCGTGCATAATAATATAGCAATAACACTGTAATATAACAATAACAATACTATAACTAAATATTATGATTATATTATAAACAATTATGACCAATGATTACTCTGTTTTCGGTAATTTCCATGTCGTATAATTACAGTTAGGATAATTTGAACACCCGTAGAACCTCTTCCCTGTTTTTGTTTTTTTTATAGCAAGATAGCCTCCGCATCCGTTTGGGCAAGGTATATTAGATTTCAGAGGCACAGGTTTTGTATTTTTACATTCGGGGTAACCGCTGCATGCCAGAAATTTTCCGAATCTGCCGGATTTAAGCACCATAGGTTTCCCGCATTTTTCGCAAAGTATGGCGGGTTCTTCTTCCTGGTGTATATGACTGGAATTCTCATCGTTTTCTGAACCGCCTGAGCTGCTTAGATTCTGTGCTCCCGTTATATTATTTTCAGTATTTGAAGAAAGCTCTCTTGTATTTTTACATTCGGGGTAACCGCTGCATGCCAGAAATTTTCCGAATCTGCCGAATTTTACGACCATAGGTTTCCCGCATTTATCGCAGACTATATCTGTGGGAATAGACGTACCTTTTATACTTGCAATATCTTTTCCCGCAACCTCTAATCTTTCAATGAGTTTATCATAAAATTCTTTCAGCAGTGTATTTTTATCCAAAGTCCCGTTTTCTATTTCATCAAGCTTATTTTCCATATTTGCAGTGAATTTAATATCTAAAATATCAGGAAAACCTTCTTTTAGGATATCAGATACGACAATCCCGAGCTCTGTCGGTTTAAATTTAGCTACTGAACTTGTTTCGGTTTCCGTTTCAACATAATCTTTATTTTTAATATTTGATATAATCGTCTGGTAAGTAGACGGTCTTCCTACGCCATTTTCATCTAATGCTTTAACGAGGGAGGCTTCGGTATATCTGGACGGCGGCGCCGTGAAATGCTGCGCAAGATTTAAGTCTTGAATAAAAGCAGGGTCGTTTTCTTTTAACACCTCAAATATTTTTGAAATATATTTTGAATCCTGTTCTTTATAGCCGGTTTTATTATTTTTGTTTTCAGACTTTTTATTATTATATGTGCTATTTGCAGAGTTGTCCGTATTTAAATTTGATTCGTCGCCTGAATCAGAGCCTGAGTCTTCTCTGTAATGTTCATGCAGTTTGTTAAGGATTTTTAAATATCCTTCAAATTTAAGTACGCTTTCCGCAGTTTTAAATAAATATTCATTTTCATCCTCCCCTTTGCCGCTTATTACTATGGAATACTGGTCATAAATGCTCTGGGACATCTGCGAAGCGACAAAATACGTCCATATGAGTTTATAAAGTTTGTACTCATCGGCAGATAAATAATTTTTTATTTTTTCAGGCGTCAAAAAAACATTTGAAGGCCTTATTGCTTCGTGAGCATCCTGAATTTTTTTTGCTTTTTGTTTTTTTGAGATAACCGCCGCCCCGTTTTTTGCAAAGTCTTTCCCGAATTCTTTAACAATAAGCTCATTTGCGGCTTTGGCAGCGGCATCGGATATTCTTATAGAATCTGTTCTCATATAAGTTATAAGACCTGTAAGTCCCAACTTGCCCTTTCCAATATTTTCGACTTTCCCCAGTTCAATTCCTTCATAAAGTTTCTGTGCGATATTCATTGTTTTTTTAACGGAAAATCTTACGGTTTTGAAAGCTTCCTGCTGCATAGTACTTGTAATTAAAGGCGCGGGAGAATTTCTTTTGACGGACTTTCTGCCGATACTGTAAATTTTATATTCCTTTATATTTAATAATGAATTTTTAATATCTTCGGCTTCCCCTGCATTTTTTATTTCAGGTTCTTTCTTGTTTATTTTTGCAAGTTCGGAAGTAATAGTAAATGAATTTCCTGCGCTGTTTCTGATTGAAAAAACTGCCGAAAGCGTCCAGTATTCTTCTTTGACAAAATTATTAATTTCCTTTTCCCTTTCAACTATTAAATACAGAGTAAC
>JAJYQS010000044.1 GCA_021794475.1 bacterium
TAATATAATTAATGTTAATACATATAGTCTGCCATAAAACCAAGCCGTTAGCTTCTATATATCTCTCATTTGAAGAGGAGAGGATTTCGCAGATTTTCCTAAAAACTTGGTTGCATCAACGAGTATTATCAACATCTTAATATATACAATTAAAGAGATGATTTTGTCAACTATTTTTAACTGGTGTGTCCGGCGGGATTCGAACCCGCTGCCTCAGGAGTCGGAGTCCTGCGCTCTATCCAGATGAGCTACGGACACAATCTAGAAATTATAGCCGCAATTTACTTTGCCTTTGCCGTAAATTTATAAATCAATTCAGGTGCTTTCTTGTTTTATGATATAATTATAATTATAATATGTTGTAATTTTTTAAGAATAATCTTAATTAATCAGCTTCATTATAACATTAAAATAAAATAATGATAAATAATTTTAAAATGGCTATTTTTACAGAAAACATAATAAAGAAACTATCTGACAATGCTATAGTTTTATCCGGTTTCATAGAAAACAATCTGGAAAAAGACCTTAATTCTATTATTAATAATAAATTTAATATAGTTGATTCGGAATTAGGTATGGATGATATTAAAGACAACATTATAACTGAACTTAATAATGAAATTTATAAGCTAATTATAGGCGTCATAACCAACAAAGGATTAAGACAATCAAAAGGCGAAAGCAAGCTTTATATTTATGAAAATGTACTTAAATTTGGTCCATTTTGCAATTCAATGCAAAATATTTATACATTAAATCTTTTAATAAAACTTAATATTAAAAATATATCCATGTACCCAGCTTTAAAAAAACAATCTTATATTCCGGAACTTGCGCTAATGATAAGTTCAATAGTTAAAAATACTATAGATATATTCTATGCCTTATTAAATTTTAATAATAACAACCGCGAATTATACGGCAGTAAAATCAATGACAAAGCTCATAAACAGCAAATACTCAAAAAAACATGGCAGGAGGTAAAAAATATTGATTTCATCTGTGATAAAATAATAAAAGATCTCTCAACCGTAGAATCTCACACATACGGGTATGATGTTAAAAGCCAAATTATATACTATTCATTAATAGTTTCTTATTTACGAGAGATTGCGGTATTCTCATACAGAATCATTGAAAATGCCGTATAATAATTTATTTTTAATAAATAAATGCCGGCATTTACTACATTTAATTAAACTATTATGTTATATAATATAATAATGCTAATATATATAAATATATAAATTGTGCTCTACTGCTCTAATAATAATCTGGGTAAGAACTATTTATAGCAGCAGCCTCCTAAAATTAAACAGGATATTATTTTTATATTCACTCTATTATTATTTTATAAAATATTTTATATTGACACTATTAACACTATTATATAATTTTTGATTTTAATAAATAAAAATTAATATGAATATATTGTCTATAAATTCTGGAAGTTCCTCTGTAAAATTCGCTTATTTTAATTATATAGAAAAAACATCTCAAATAATTATTAATAATCATAAGACTAATAAAAATATTGATAATATTAATTTCATAAATAAAATTAAAACAAGCTGTAAAGATAACAAAAAAGAATCTTTATTTGGAAACGACGCAACAGACGACATAACATCCGAGCTGCCGATACTGCTTTCGCTTAATAGATTATATGACGGAGAGATAGAAGAAATAGGGACGTCTTTTTCTTCATACTACTATGAAAATGCAGACGGCAAAAAAAGCGGCAAAACAAATTTTGCAAATCATCATGATGCATTATTTTTTATAATAAATAAATTAATATACAAAAATATAAATATAAATAATAAAGATGAAAAAATTGACATAGTAGTACACAGATTTGTTCACGGAGGCAATGTTTTTATTAAGCCTCTTATAATTAAACCTATTGTAATTTTAAATAAAAACGAACAGTTAAAAAACATAAAAAATAGCGTTTCTAATTCTAAATCAGCACAGAGTATCACGCTGCCTTCTCAACGCAATACGCAACGCGCTGAAATAACTAAAGCAAAAAATACCGATGACAATAACAATAACGACAACAACAATAATAATAACAATGACAATAACAAATATGATTATGATACCGGATTATATATAAATTTTCCTGATTTAAAAAAATTAGCCGGACTTAACGAACTTGCCCCTCTTCATAACCCGTCAAATTTACTTGGGCTTAAAACTGCAATAAAGCTCATACCTGAAGCATCCGAGATCTGCATATTCGATACGTCTTTTCATTCTGCAATTCCAGACTATGCTTCAATATATCCTCTTCCGATAGAATATTACGAGCAGCACAATATAAAAAAATATGGATTTCACGGCATTTCTTATGCTTTTATCTCTAATATTCTGAAACTTTCCGGATATAAATTTAAAAAAATGATACTTTGCCATCTTGGAAACGGGGCAAGTATTGCTGCGGTTAAAAATGGTAAATCTATAGACACATCAATGGGCTATACTCCTTTAGAAGGATTGATGATGGGGACAAGAACAGGCGATGTCGACCCGTCTTTATCCTTTATTTTAAAAAATAAATTAAAATTATCTGAGGAAGAACTGTATAATATTTACAACAAAAAAAGCGGGCTGCTTGGAATTTCTCAGAAAACCTATGATGTGAAGGAACTTTTGAAGAATTCCGATTATAATTCAAAATTAGCGATTAAAATGTTTTGTTACAGGATTATAAAATATATAGGAGCATATTCTGCAGCGCTAAACGGCATAGATGCATTAATTTTTTCAGGGGGTATAGGTGAAAATTCATCGTTTATCAGACAAGAAATATGTAAAAATCTTTCGTTCTTAGGTATAAAACTTAATAAATCAAAAAATAACGGCGTAACAAAAATTTTTGGCAGCGAATCTAAATTGCAATCATTAATTATTGCAAATTCAATAATAAAAATAAGCTCAGGCAAATGCGCTGTTCTTGCTGTTAAAACTGACGAAGAATTAATGATGGCGGAGAATGCATTAAAAATTCTAAAAATTAAATAAAATAAATTGACAGGCGGATTAAAAATGTTAAAAAAATTAAACGAAATCCTTGATAATGCAAAAAAAATAAACCCTAAAAGAACTGCCGTAGTAGGCAGCGCCGACGAATTAACGCTTTTAGGCGTTAAAGAAGCATTCGACGCAGGATTAATAATACCCACCCTTATAGGCAATAGCAATCATATAAAAAAAATTGCCGAAAAAATTAAACTGCCTGTCGAGAAAGATAATATTGAGATTATAAATTCAGAAACCGATGAATATTCAGCTAAAATTGCATGCGAGCTTGCCAAAAATAAGAAAACAGATGTGCTTATGAAGGGACATATTCATACGGATATATTGATGCATGCCGTAATATCCTTAGAAAATGGTCTTAGAACCAATAGACTTATAAGTCATCTGTTTTTAATGGAAATAAAAACATACAAAAAACTATTGATAATAACAGATGCTGCAATCAACATAAGCCCGAATCTTTCTGAAAAAGCGCAAATACTTCAAAATGCAATTGATTTTGCAATTATTTTAGGCATTAAAATTCCTAAGGCAGCTATTCTATCAGCAACTGAAGAAATTAATCCTAAAATGCAGTCAACAATAGACGCGGCATTGCTCAGCAAAATGGCTGAAAGAGGACAGATTAAAAACGGAATAGTAGACGGTCCCCTTGCCTTTGACAATGTTATATCAAAAGAAGCGGCTTTAGAAAAAGGCATTAAAAGTTCCGTATCGGGCGATGCAGATATTATTCTTGTACCAAATATAGAATCAGGAAATATTTTATTTAAAGATTTGGAGTACCTTGCAGGAGCTACCGTCGCAGGAATTGTGGTCGGAGCAGCCGTGCCGGTTATATTAACTTCAAGGTCTGACCCGCCGAAAGCCAGGTTGTATTCTGCCGCTATGGCAATTATAGCTTCTAATGATTATAAATCTTTCTTAAATTATCATTTGTTTTAACATTTATTTTAACAGTAAGTTTTGCTTGCTATTCTCATAAACGCGAAATTTGTTATAGGGTTGTTGTGTAGTTAAAGAATTGTAAAATAAAAAATAGTATGAAATTTGTTATAGAATTGTAAAATAAAAAATAGTATGAAATTTGTTATAGAATTGTAAAATAAAAAATAGTACAATGTTGTAATAATTTTGTAATTTCAAATAATAGAAAAAACTATAAAAAGCTGCAAACTTATAGTATAAATATTTTATTAAATATAAAAACTGCTTACTTTAGTTAAACACAAAGTCATTTTGCTGCCGCTAATCGGCTATATTAACTGTAATTACTTGTAATTAATTATACCGTTTATCGGTACATTAGGAGGACAATAATATATTATGAAAAGCAATTTTACAAGCAATAATAGTACTATTAAAAAAAATAGTATCTTATATACTAATAAAAATGCTAATAAACATATTAATGCCGTATTAAAAAGAGGGCTGATAATCATATTTACAATTATAGCTCTTTTTTTTCTTGCCGTTTCTTTTATTCAAGATAATTATATGCTGACCGTCGCAGTAATTATTATCGCCATTGTGTATTATGCTAATATTTTTATTACTAATAAAATAACTGAATCAAAAGCAAATAAAATTAATGTTTTTTTAAATGATTTTTTAACTGAAAATAAAGATTTAAGGAAACGGCTGCCTCACGTTGATTTGTATAATATAGACCGTGAAATTAATAGTCTGTTTGATTATCTTTATAATACATTCCAGAAAGCTCTGGATTCTACAAACATTGTTGCAGTCGATGCAAATATTGAAAGCGCTTCAATGGACAAGATATATAAAGAAAATGAATCGCTATCGGGACAGGTTGCTTCCATCTCCAGCGCAATTGACGAAATTAGCATGTCGCACAAAGAAATGACTAAAAGCGCCAGAGATTCACAAAAATCTTCCAAAACTTCTCTTGAAAGAGCAAATAAAGGGAATACAATGATAGAAAATATTATAACCGAAATAAGAACAGTATCAAATTCTATCGAGAATCTCAATGTTACTATGACTGAACTTGATAAAAGTTCAAAAGAGATAGGGGACGTTATATCGCTGATAAGCGATATAGCCGACCAGACAAATTTGCTGGCATTAAACGCTGCAATAGAAGCCGCAAGAGCCGGTGAACAGGGTAGAGGCTTCGCCGTGGTTGCTGATGAGGTTAAAAAATTAGCTGAAAGAACCAGCAAATCGACCTCTGACACGAGAAAAATAATAGAAAGCCTGTTTCAAGAAACCTCAAAAACTGTTCAAGCTATTAAAGACGTAATAGAAAACGTTAAAAAAATAAGTTCGGAATCTATGCAGGCAGAAGAATTATTTAATAATATAATGAAAGCTGCAAGCGAGGAAAAAAATAGTATCGATTTAATATCTTCTTCAGCGGAACAATTAGAAATTGCCGTAACAGAAGTAGAAAAAAATCTTACTATAGTTCAAAAGGTCTCTGCAAACACAACAGAGGCTGCAAAAAAATCAAAAACAATAAGCTCATCGCTGGCAAAATCTTCTAATCTTTTAAAAGTCGAACTATGCTCCCTAAAATTAGATCTTTTCGGTATAGTTCCATTAGAAAGCGCATTAGTTATGAAAAAGAAATTCGAACCGTTAATAAATTATTTAAACAAGTCGCTAAAATTGAATTACAGCAGCTTAATTGCAGTTACATATGAAGATTCTATTGAAGAATTAGGTACGAATAAAGTTTCTTTTGCTTACATGACGCCTTCAACATATATAGAGGCAAGAAAAAAGTACAAAGTAGAACCGCTTGCATATGCAATAAAAAATGGCTCTCCTACTTACAGAAGCGTTTTCGTCGCACCGATAAATTCCAGTATAAATTCTTTGCAGGATTTAAATTCAAAAAAGATAGCATTCGGCTCTAAAATGTCGACAGGTTCTTCGCTCATCCCAAAAGCTATGCTTAAAGCGGCAGGGATTGAACTTATATCTCTTGCCGCATATGATTATCTCGGTTCTCATGACAATGTAGCAAACGCTGTAATAGAAGGAGAATATGATGCAGGAGCATTAATGGACTCTGCAGCGGAAGATTTTAAAGATTCTTTAAAAATTATAGCTTATTCGGACCCTATACCTCAATTCCCGATTTGCGCCGCTTCCGGTGTTGATGAGGATTTAAAATTAAAAATAAAAGATGCTATTTTAAATATTAAAGACAGGGCTATACTGCAATCTATCGACAGGGATTATACTGCATTCATTGAAGCAAATAACAGTGATTTTGAACCTATCAAAAAACTGCTCAATATTTAATTAACTTTAAAATTGTAAGGCGGACTTTTTTGCCTCCGCGCGTTATAACAGCTTTAGAAATATCGATAAGGTCGGCAACGTCCTCTCCTTCGTCGAAACGGCGGTCGAATTCTTCTGCGGTTTTAGCTAAAATATTTTTCTTCAGATAAGTTTACCTTTTTTTTCTTGAACGCCTTGTCGGAATAATTCTTATGGCGTCTCCTCCTATTGTAAAAATGACCGTCCATAATTTCCCGTTAAGTTTTCCTATAGTAATAAATCTATTTTCTATAGAATATGGGGCGATAATTTCAACACGGTTTTCATCTAAAAAAATATTTTTTGCAGTTTCAAAATAATGCAGTGTTTATTTTTATAGGAAAATTTTTACATTTTAATTCATATCGGTGTCAAGATTAAAATTAACAGGAGTGCTTATTTACTGCGGTTTTAAATGGTGCGTCCAGCAGGATTCGAACCTGCGACCCACAGCTTAGAAGGCTGTTGCTCTATCCATCTGAGCTATGAACGCACATCGTTTGTTTCTGATATAAATATTATAGCATTTTACTATTAAAATTATTTATTGTCAATAAAATATCTGCATCTTATTCAGATAATGCAAAACAACTTATTGATATTACATAATTTTAACCAATATTGAAACAAATTGTTAACGAAAGTTTAATAATTTTGAATTATTTGTTTCATAAAACCGTAAAAATAAAATTGTAAAATGATTTTTAATAAATAAATTAAAAAAATAAAAATAATCAGAAATAAAATTTAACTTTTTTTATTTTATACCTTATAAAAATTCAACAATTTTTTTTTAACGATAATTTTTAAACAGACAATAAGCTTTTATGCCAAATACAAATATAAGTTTAAATATGAACGGCAGCGGATTTACTTTAGTTGAACTAATTCTTGCTATGCTTATTGTTGCAATTTTAACATCCGGCGGGCTCTATGTTTACTCAGGTTTAATCTCATCGTCAAAAGTAACGGCAACCATAAAAAATATTACAACGTTAGAAGCTGCCGCAAATTCGTATGCCGAAATAAACGGCGGGAGTTACAAAACAATAGAGCCTTCAGAAATGCAAATCGATAAATTAATACCTTCATCGTGGACTACAAACGGAAATTGGGCATATCCCTTAAATAACAACGGGTTAATCAAAAAATACTTTATAGGTCAAAATATCTGGGGTGTTTCAGGCAGCTATGCAATAGGTATATATTCGCCGTCTATTAGTAATTTACAGGCTCTAAATATCTGTAGGGCATTAGAAAATTCTATAAGTTCAATAGGCTTCGACGGTAATGGCTATAATTTGCCGCAATATAGATGTTCTTTGGTAGTGCCCGATAATAATAATTTATTGTCCTCTTCTTCGCAATCTGAAATATTTTTTGGATTTGATTAGATATTCTTATAGAACATTGATGCAATCATTTAGTTAATCATTATTAGACTGAACAGAAATGTTGAAACAATTGTATTGCAAAAACTTTTAAACATTAAATAGATTATGGAATTAAAAAAAATAAAAAATTCAATCGTTAATTTTAAGCATATAGATTTTCTAACCATGTTTGCAGGGATTTTATTTATCATCATAACGGCATCCGGCTGTGCTTACAATAATAACGCAATTAATAAAAATTTAACTAAAACTCAAGCAAATAAATTGAACGGCGAAATGTTTGCAATTCTCAATATTCCGTCTTTAAATACTGCAAATATAATTAAAAATATTAAACACAAAAAACGTAAAGTCTTATATATACCAAAAAATATGCTCAGTATGACCAAAATAAATAATAAATCGATAGCTAAACAATTAAAACATAGCAGAAAATTAGATGCTATAAAATTAAATAATAAAAACATAAACAGAACTGATTTAAAACAAAATAAGCTTATCAAAACACAACCTTCATTACAGACAGTCCAATTTAAACCATATACGCTTACGGAAAGAAGCAATACTATTTATCTGAAAATAAATACTAAGAAAAAAATAATAATGGATAAAAAGATTGTTTCTAATCATTTAACGATAACTATCCGCGGATTTAAATATTTAAACGGCTATGAAATAGTCTCTATAAGTTTAAATAATTATGGCAATCCAAGATTTATAAATTTGAATTTCAAGTATTCTAATGCCGGTAATTCATTCAAAATAAAAAAATGGGAAACTATTAAAAACTTAACAGTCGCCGAAAGATACAAAAAAGGAATTATTTTATGGTTAAATTTTTAACTGTTCTTAAAATATTAAGCACTAGTATATTTGTAAGCATAATTGTATGGTCCTGCTTAAATATACTTATTTTTATTGCAAACGCTCCGAACAGTTACGGCTATTCTTATAAAACGATAGCAAAAACTATCTTTGTAGCTTCAAAAGATTTTAACGTTCCAAGTACATTGGTATTGTCAATAATAAAAGAAGAGTCTGATTTTAATATAAATGCATTATCAGACAGAGGCGCAATTGGACTTATGCAGCTAATGCCTCAAACAGCGAAAAGTATCGGTATTAATCCTTATAATCCGATGCAGAATATAATAGGCGGTATTTATTATTTGAGATATTGTTTAGATTTAAAAAATGACGATATTGTCTTGGCATTGGCATGTTATAACGCCGGACCAAATGGGGGAGTGCCCTATTCGACATATAAATATATTAAGAAAGTAGCCGGATACTATCAAACTTTATCAAAATAAAATTATTTAAATCGGTCTAAGCTGCCCATGTTTATCAAAACATTAACGATAATTTTGCTATTTTTCGCATTTACTGTCAAAAATTCTGCAGCTATAAACTTGCCTGCAATAAAAATAAAATATGCTAAACCGACACCGGATATCCGTAAAATAAAAAAAATACCGTATGCCTTACAAAAAAAGATATCCTTAAAAGGCAGATTATCATTAGGTTCTATTTTTTACATGCTTTCACTAGATACCCATATCAATTTCAATTATTCCAAAAATATCAATACGCATAAAAAAATGACGTTAGTTTTTAATAATGAGCCTTTATATAAAATCCTTTCAATAATTTTACATAACTACGTATATCGTTACAGTAAACATTTAAAAAAAATAACTGTTCATGCTTATATAAATAAAACTTACAGGTTTTCTATAACAGCGCTAACTAATAAAGTTGATTTTTCGGTCGGTTCCATTTCAACTTCAACTCCATCTGACAATTCACAAACTTCCGCTTCAACAGATAGCGTTTCGTCAGAAACGCAGTCTTCTGCAAATTCTCTAATAGGCAGTCAGGCCTCAACAAATCCTGCAGGAATGATGTCGGATACAATGAATACCTCATCTAAATCATTTTATAATGTGCTTACGGCTAATCTGAAAAATATTTTTAAAAACACAAAAAAATCTTATTACAACATTGTCCCAAATTATGGTCTTTTAACGGTTCATGCAACCAAAAAAATAATCGGGCAAGTCAGTTTATTAGTTAAAGAGCTTAAAAAATTATCGACAAAAAAAATTGTTCTGACAGTCAAAATATTAGAAATTCAGCTCAATAACCAATATCAGTTCGGCATAAATATGAATGAACTGTTTAAGAATGTCATGCGCAGCAATACACTCGGAATATCTAATATAAATTTTTCATTAAACTCTGGTACCCAGTCAGGTTTAAATAATTCCGGGGATTATTTATCGTTCACTGGCAGCAACTCAAATCAGGCGGTTATTAATGCACTGCAAACCTATGGAAAAGTTAAACTTGTTAATGCGGCAGTGTTATCGGTTTTAAACGGCCAAACAAGGGTAATATCTTCAGGTAGCGTGATACCGTACGAATCTGGCGTACAGGTAGAATCGTTAGGTCTTTCAAATTCAACACTGTCATATCCGCAAATATCGGAAGCGCAGACCGGATTATCTATTTCTTTTACACCATTAGTGAAAAATAATAAAGTTTATGCAACCATAGCCGTAGTAGATAATAATATTGACGGGTATTCCTCTTTTAGTTCTAACGGTAATAATTTTAGCGTTCCGAACATAAACACGAAAACAATGATTGATACTTTTGCAGTAAAATCAAATACATCGGTGCTGTTGGGGGGGCTCACCACAGATTCAGCGAGCACCGATAAATATGGCGTTCCAATATTAGACAATATTCCGGTGATAGGTTACTTATTTAGCGGAATTAATAATACAAGAACAAAAACGGAAATTTATATATTGCTAAAACCTAAAATTATTAAATAAGAATGAAAATTATTAATTTATTTATATTAAATAATATTTAAAACGGAGGCATTATGAAGGATTATAAAAATAGACTGCCATATGGCAATAACGGCTTTACCATGATGGAACTTATTGTAGCTATGATAATTATATCAATACTCACATCCGGCGGCTTATATATCTATTCTAAATATATGGGCATATCCAGAGTAACAGCAACAATAAATCAAATAAGCTCAATGAAAGCCTCAGTGTTAAATTATATGAGTCAAAATCAGGGGAATATCTCAAATGTATCTATAACAAGTATGATAAATAGCGGGGTGCTGGGAAAATCATGGACGGCATCCTCAGGATTTACAACAGGTGCCGCCTGCCCTTCAAACACCGCTTCAATATACCATTGCGACCCATGGAACGGCGCAATAACTGTAGAGCAGGACTCAAATATTTCAAATGTTTACACAATAAATTTTGGACTTGTGCCTGAAAACGATGCTTACAAAATAGCTCAGGATTTATTTAATTCAGTTGACAACAGCGATTCCGGATTAGGAAGCGGCATAATATTCAACGGCGGCGCTTTAACGCCGGATGATACGGAAGCCGCAACATCTAATGCGGTAGGAACTTTAACTTTATATTTTAAGGTTTAATTGCAAAAATGTATAGAAATGAAGTTATAAAAAACCGGCATATAAATAATATTCTCAAAAATTTTATGTTTATTTAATAAGGTGTGATTATGAACGATTTAACGCGAGGACAATGCCCTGCTAAACTTGGCGAAATATTAATAAACGACGGATATCTTAATGAAAAGCAGCTTAACGAAGCCATTTTAATACAATCAAAATCTCAAAAACTGCTTGGACAGATAATAACCGATTTGAGATACCTTAACGAAGATATTATTATAAAAGCTGTATCCAAACAGCTGGGGATAGGCTATATAAAAGCTATACCGGACGATTTTGCCGTTTCATTTGATTTTTTATCGAAAGAATATTGCGCTGTAAACAACTGCCTTATACTTAAAAAAATCGGTTCGTTAAATACGGCGCCTAACCCGCCGCAAATTATATTATTAATAGTTAATATATTCAGTATCAATATTTATAAAGATTTATCTGCGTTGACAGACATAACTAAGATATATATTGCAACATCGGAATTTATCCTGAAAAATTTAGGTTATTTGGTAGAAGAACAGACGGATCCGGAAAAATATTTAAAAAATATAATAAATATGGCTGCTTCCAAAGGCGCTTCCGATATACATCTTAATCCTATAGACCGTGAGACTGTATTCTGCCACATGGTAATAAACGGGAATTTAGAAAAATTAAATCCGATTAGCTTAACATTTTTTAATCAACTAAAAAATATAATAAAAAATAAAGGCGGAATCACAAACAATGTTAACCCCAAAGATACGTTAAGCATGATGTTCGAGATGGGGCAGATTCAAATCAGAACAGAATTTTATCCTGAACGGGTTAAAAATTTAACGGAAAATCAACATAAAATAACATTAAGGCTTTTGGGATTGAATAAAAGACTTTTAAATCTGACAGATTTAGGTTTTGACAATGTAACAGTGGAGCTGCTGAGTAAGATAATGCTATATAATTCAGGACTTGTTTTAATCTCTGGACCTACTTCGGCAGGTAAATCCACTACGGTGTTTGCCATAATTAAAATGATAGCTGAACAAATGGACAGATATATTTATACGATAGAAGACCCTGTGGAAATTAATTTATCCAATTCAAACGTAGCACAGGGAGAAATTAACGATATTATAACATATGAAAAATCAATTAAAAGCATACTGAGAAGCGCACCTAACGTCATAGTAATCGGCGAGATACGGGATAAAGAGGTAGCTAAACAGGCTATTATAGCGGCTGAAACGGGACACCTTGTTTTTGCGACTGTTCATGCAAGTACTTCCTTAGGAATCGTGCGGCGGCTTGAAAATTTGGGCATAGACAAGAATATTTTATTGGATTCTGTAAGAATTCTCATGAGCCAACGACTTTATAACGAATTATGCCATGATTGTAAGGAATATAAAAATATTAGAGATTATCCCGAGAGATATATAAAGGATAATTTGATAATAGAAGCCCTCAGAAAAAGCGAGGCTATAAATTCTGATTTTAAAGTTTACGATAAAGGACATAAGCAATGTAAAACATGCGGCGGCACCGGATTCGTGCAGAGAAAAGCTGTTATAGAAATAATTGATGTTACTGACGACATACGTCTTTCGCTGTTGAAAGAAAATTCTATCTTTAATATAGAACAGTCTATAAATTATAGAACGCTGAAACAAAGAGCCTTTGAGTTATTAATTGGCGGTTCGATAGATATTAACCAATACTATAAAATAGGTTATTAAATATGAAATATATCGGCATAGTTTTAAATGGAGAAGGAAAGACAAGCTATCTGTACATAGAAAGCTCTTCATGGATGCAGGCAAAAACTAAACTATTGAACGACGGTCTCGTCGTAAAATATATATTTCCGGACTTGAAATATATATTTATGTCTATTCCGCTTGCAAAAAAAATAAAAACCGATGACTTGGGTTCTTTATTTGAAGAACTATCGTTTTATGCCGGCTTCGACGGTTTATTATCCTCTTTAAACAATATGCGCAAAGTCTATTCGTATAATACAAAAAAGATAAACAATGAAGGCTTTTATAAATATATAAACAGAATTTTTAAAAATTATAAATATAAATCTATAAGCATCCTAATTTCTAAGTTATTATCCGAAACTGAGCGCGGTAAAAATCTTACGGATATTTTCAAAGACCCTGCACTCAGTTTTCCGGAGGAAGTTATTGCAATTTTAGGTGCTGCAGAAAAAAACGGCGATATGAAAAAAGGATTTAAAGAGGTATCTATTTATTATAAAAGCGTATATTCGTATAAAAAAAAATTAATTAATGCTGCAATTTATCCTTCGTTATTAATTTTATTAATGCTCATAGCAGTTTTTATATTCATATACTATGTCGCACCAAGATTCAACGGCTTCATTGAAAACGCGAAAATACAACCTCCTCTCATTTTAACATTAATGGTTAATATTAAACCGTATGTTCCTGCTATATTTTTAACATTTTCAGGATTATTGCTGGGGTTTTTTACTTTATTTTTTATAGATTATAAAGGTTTGAAATCTAAAACCTATGAAATTATCTCAAAGCTCCCCATTCTGTCGGAAGTTATAAACTCAAGCTATCTTTCTATTTTATTTTATCAGCTGTATGTTCTTACAAAAGGAGGAATTACCTTAATCGAATCATTCGGCATCGTTAAAGAAAATACTAAAAATTTATACTGGAAAAAAAATATAGAGCTGTTAATAAATGAACTCGAGTCGGGTCAATCTTTATCGCACAGCCTGCAAAGATTGGATATTAATCCGCTTGTAGCCGCTTATATAACGGCAGGCGAGAAAACCGGCAAAATAGATGATACTTTCGATGGATTAAAAGACAGATATAAGCAATTATCTGATGATAAAATTAATTTTTTTGCAAATTTTATAACTTATACAATTTTATTTTTAGCAGCCGGATTCATAGTATTTTTCTTTTTAAATTTGTATCTGCCTTTGATAGGCTCTTTAGCAAACGGGGTCAAATAAATGCGATATAAAATAATATACGATATAGACAGAAATGAATCTATTATATTAGACGAAAAATTAAGAGCTTCCGCATTTACAAAAGGATTACCGGAACAAGAAGACGGAGAATTGTTTCTAATTTCAAAAGACATAGAACCTAAGATATTTGATTTTAATAATAAATCTTTGCTGAAAAAATATATAAAATCTTCAGGTATACAAGTTTTATATCTTAACAGGGACAATCGTTATTATATATATGAAGTTCCAGATATTTCCGCATATTGCCAAAAAAATGTAACATTATATTCTTATATTATAAACAAAAATCTTAACATAAATGCAGAATCGGTTTTAATTGAAAATTATGAAAATAAAATAAGAATATTCGACGGGAAAAATGTACTGGATGTTGACAAAAATTTAACACTTCCTTTCATAAATCAGATGTTGACCGAAGGCAGAACGCACCTATATTCAAATACGGAAAAATTTAAAGATTTATTTAAAACATTTAAAAAAGTAGATTTGTTTGATATTCTTTCCTGCGAAAATCAAGATTACATAATTTCAAGAAAAAAATTTAACAAAGAAAAATTTAAATTTGATTTTTTGTTAACAAAAATATTCGCCGCAATATTTATAAGTTTAATTTTATCGTTCAGTTATCTTAATTATATGACTAATAATTTAAAAATAGTTGATTATGGAAAACATCAGGCTCTATCAAAATTGCAAACAATTTCTTCAGAAAATAATAGAATTTTGTATCTAAAATTACTAAAACGGATTAATATTTATAAAAAAATTAAGCGATTATATATCTTAAAACCATTGGATTGCCATATTTTGAACTTAAATATTTCTGAAATCAATGATGGTTATAACGTGAATTTTAATTTTTATATTGAAAATAATCCGCTAAATTTTAAAAATATTTTATCTGATTTTAAAAAAAATTACGAGAAAAAATACGCCGCACCAATTAATTTTACATATAAAATACAACAAAATAAGATAATATTTGCAGCTTCAGCTAAGTGGCTAATTGGCAGAGGAAAAATATAATTATTACTATTTAATTCCAAAAAAATATTGGGGAAAATATTATGGCCTATAAGTTTATAAACGGCATGCTAATTGCTGCTATTTTATTTATAATGTTTTTAAAACTTTTGCCTGTTTATAAAACATATTTACAGACAAAACAAAATATTAATATGCTAAAAATTAAAATTACTGCTGCAAGAAAAAAAATTTTATCCATAAAGAAAAATCTGCTGAGGAGAAATGGACAGAATAGCGTTAACTTTGACACTGCAAAAAAAAGGATTATATTCCATCTTTTGAGTTTTTTAAAAAAACAGGGAATTAAATATAAATTACTGAAAAATAACATTGTGATTTTAACTGCCGACTATCGGCTCATAAAATATATGCCGAAATATGTCCTTATTCGGAGTGTTTCAAATAGCAGTATAAAATTATTATATTAAGCTGCATTAAATTAAATAGGAGGGCAATTTATTATGAAGTGGTTTAAAAAACTAACAGCTGAAAAAAATACCGAAGAAAATAACAGTTCGCAACATACTAAAAATAAATCCGTCAAACAATATGCGCTAACAGGTCTCATATTAATGGCGATATCAGGTTTGATCATTTATGCATATATAGCCAACATTAACGAGGAACACCATATTATATTGCCTCATTCTGCGCTCAACTTTCATCTAAACAAGCCAAGTTTAACGTCTAAGCCTATTTATCAGGCAAAACCGCTGCTGCCGTCAAATTTAAGAAAATCCCCTGCTTTAAATAAATTCGCGGCAATAAAAACTGCTAAACTAAAAAAAGTAAAACAAAATTCTAAAATAAAAAAAACAAAATATATAAATAATACTGCAATTAAGACTGGGAGCTATTCTTCCGTTATTTATCGGCTTAATAAGAAAATAGAAATTGAAAAATTACAACATGAGCTTGCGCTTATAAAAGACGGCAAAAATATCGTCTCAGCGTCAAACATACCCACAGCGCCGAATGATTTTGACGCAGGCGGCATATTCGGCCTGCCGCCTCGGCAGTATATAAATCCTCCAGAACAGGAAATAAATGGGCTTTCTAAATATTTTAACAGCAATAACAAACATGACAGCGATAATAACGCAATAAGATTAATCGGCGTGTCAAATAAATCTGCGGATATATCTATCGGCAAATCTGATTTTATCATTCAATCAGGCTGCCGTCTTTACGGCTATCAGGTTCTAAAAATAGGAAAAAACTCTATTACTGTAGCTAAAGATGCTAAAATTAAAAAAATATACATATATTAATATGATGTTATTCTAAAATTTTAAAAATATATAAAGCAAATATTATTGCGGCGGCAGAAAGTATTACAAAATATAGAACAGAATAGACAGCTATACCTATAATTAAATAAGCTAATAAAATCAGTCTTTTAAATTTTTTAAAATCTTCTCCCCGCAAAATAATGCCTATTATTATACTGACAAATATATATATACTCGATTCAATTATTATTGTAGTTACATTAAACATAGTTAATGGTTATTTGCCTTTATTATTTTTTTATATTGCAAAAACAATAAATTAACTGAAACTTCTTATTATTTACCTGTATAATATCGATATTATACACCCAAAAATTTTGTATTTCTATAATTTAGCGCTTCAAGTATTGACGGCTCGTCAACATTTTCTTTGCCGTCAATATCGGCAATAGTTCTGGCTACTTTTAAAACTCTGAAATATCCTCTTGAAGATAATTTCAAACTTTCGGCAGCAGACTTATAAAAACTGAGAGTTTCATCTGATATATTTATAAATTTATCTATTTCTGAACTTGTTATTGAAGCATTAAATTTTTTATTCATATTTTCAAATCTTCTATTCTGCAATTGAACCGCTTTATTAATTCTACCACTAACCTCTTCAGAGCTTTCTTCAGATATATTATTTGCAATGATATTTAAACTTTCGGAATATACTTCTGCGAATATATCAAACCTGTCTATTATAGGTCCCGATAATTTATTGTAAAATTTATAAATATCGGCGGATGAACATCTGCACTCATGCGTGTGGTCTCCTAAATAACCGCATGGGCATGGATTCATTGCTGCGATAAGCATAAAATCACATGGAAAAGACACTGAAAATCTATTCCTCGATATATGTATTATCTTATCTTCCATCGGCTGCCTCAAACTATCCAATGTTTTTTTATTCATTTCCGAGAACTCATCTATAAACAATACGCCGTTATGAGCAAGACTGACATCCCCTGGCACAGGATTTGCCCCGCCTCCTATTAATGCCGGTATTGTAACGGAATAATGAACGGGCATAAAAGGTCTTGAGGTTATTAAACCGCTATCCATATTAATTTTTTTGTGGGAAAAACTGTAAATATTAGTCAGCTCTATGGCTTCTTCAAGGGACAGCGGCGGCAATATTCCTGCTGCGCCTTGAGCAATCATTGTTTTGCCGCTGCCCGGAGGCCCTATCATAAGAATGTTATGATGGCCTGCAACGGCTATCTCTATTGCTCTTTTGACTGTCGCGTGACCTTTTATGTTAGAAAAATCAGGATAGCAATTATTTTTATCGGCCGTCTTATCATTATTGCTATTAATGACTGCTGCGCCATAATCATCAAGCGGTCTGCACCTGCAATTATCCTCAGCGTTAATACTGCTGCAGTTTTCATTGTAAAATAAATCGCTTCCGTTTATTGTTTCGGCGGATGTTTGCAGTTTGCTGATTAACTTTAACGATTCATTGCTGCTGCTATTACCGCCGACGAATAGGTTGTCCCCTTTATTTGCACCGGTTATAAAATCGCAAACATCGCTTAACGTATTAAAACAATAGTATTCTATACCTAAATATTTAGTTTCGTTTAAATTTTCATACGGAACAATAATTTTTTTATTTAATTTTTTTGCTAACAGGCTTAAAGCTATTACTCCATCAATTTTATTAATGTTTCCGTTAAGAGAAAGTTCTCCGGCTATTATGTAATCTTCCAGATTAATCACGGGGGTCAGCAATCTTGCCGATATCAATATCCCTAACGCTAACGGAAGGTCAAAAATAGGTCCTGATTTTCTAATATCGGCAGGGGCGAGGTTTATCGTTATTTTTCTTGCAGGATATTCAAAACCTGAATTCTTTATTGCAGCCTTGACCCTATCTTTAGATTCTTTGGTTGATGCATCAGGCAAACCGACAATCATTACACCCGGTATTCCGGTTGTAATAAATACCTCGACATCCACAATAATCGCATCTATTCCAAAAAATGTAGCGCTGTATAATTTTGTAATCATAATTAGAATATTTAAGTTAAATATACCTCGGTAAAGTTCATAAAATTACCGATTGTATTAATTTTTATCTTATTATAGTTATAATAAGATAAAACTGCTTAACTTAAGTATATCATCCGTATATTACAAAATTATGAAGATTGTGTTTAAATTGTATTAATTTTATTTATTATTTATTAATATTAATATTTATATTTATATTTATAGCTACATCGTTTGCCATTTATGACAGGCTGTTTACTGATTTACTGATTGCTGAGAACATACTGCTTTTTAATATAGTCAAGCCTTCCGTTAAGAATTTTTATAATTTCTTTTCCTCTGTCTCTTTGTTTTTCCTGGCTATCTTTGATATAATCTACGCCTTTAAAAAAATATTTGAAAATATTAAGCGCTTTATCCGGTTCAATTTTATTTGCTGCGATTAATTTTTTAAAGTTTAGCATATAATTGCTCAAACCATTATCATTATCGTTATCATTATTATTATAATTAAAATATTCTTTAAATATTTTTTTAATTAAATCTTCGCTGTATATATTTTCTTTTATATTTGATTCTAACTCGTCTAATATTTCATAAAGCACAAACAACGGCGTTCCGTACATATCAAATGTATTATCTAAAGAATTTAAAATTTTCTCTGTGTGCAAAAACATTATATTTTCCTCAGATTCCTGTTCCTGTCTAATGTATTCCTCTGGTTTTTTCTTTAGTTTATCTGGTTTTTTATTGTTATTATCTTTTTTATTCTGATTATTATTAATAATATTATCGGAAATATTTGAATTTGAATCGGAAAGAACGCCTCCGGATGCGGTATGAGATGAATCTGCATCGTCATTTATTCTGCAAGAAATATCAGTGTCTGCATTTTTTTCGCTATAATTTTTAAAAAGCGCATCTATAAAATGCGTCACGCGAAAATTATAAAATTTATACATATAAGGAATTTTAATGGTTTTTAAATTCAGCAGATTTATTTCATTTTTACCGCACAGGTTTTTTACGGCTGCGGCTTGTTTGCCTGCGGTATTATCAGCCGCATCGTCATTTGTAATATTTCCAATATTTTTAATATTTATACTGCCTTCACTAATAGTATCTGCATCATTAATATCCGTCTCTATATTTTTTTTAGAGATATAGCCTGAAACTGCTACTATAAAGTTTGAATATGTATGTTCTTTTAACAGCGGAGCATTAGGATAAGCCGTAATAAAATTATTATATCCAAAAATAGGCATAACTTTATACTTTCCGTAAACATTTATCAACATATCTATAATTTCGCCAATTTCATTGATTATATCAAATAATCCAAATTTTTTTTCCGGCGTTGTTAAAATTATAAAAGAAGAAGGTATTAGCCCTATTGAAGCGCTATATGCTATAATCTCTTTTGCTTTTTTTATATAAATCGCCTCTTTTCCTGCTTTTGTTTTTCTAAAAAAACTTACTTTTTCCGGCAAAAAGCTTTCAACCCCAATTTGTATTTTTGAAAAATTAGCTTTTTTAAGCTTATTAAGAAGGGCTATATCGTGAACGTGCTCAACTTTTACCATAGCAGTAAAGCTGAATCTTTTGTCCAGATTATGTAAAATAATTGAATCAAGAAGGTAATTAATCCATTTTTTATTTTGCACAAAAAGGTCGTCATCAAAACTCACGCCGAAAACATTGTGATTTTTTGCTTCGTTTAATACCTGCAATATAAATGCTACATTCAATTTCCTGTAATTATAATTTACTATGCTGCAATATGAACACTTCCCCCAGCTGCAGCCTCTCTGCGCATAAATTCCGATTGATTCAAATTTATAATAATCATAGATATCCCACGGATATGACGTATATTGTTCATTTATTTCTTCTTCCGTCGGATGCGGCATCGCTAAATTTTCAAATTCGGCCTCAGATATTAAATCTTTATACGGATTATAAAATTTCATAAAGACGTTGCTGCCGCGGTTTATTCTTTCAAAGTACCGTATAGTGCCGTCATTAAGCTTCACGGCAGCATCCGATACAGGTACATTGCATTTAAAACGGAATGAAGTGCCGTCATCCGAACAGACCGAATCCTCTATGTCCGCTGCAATGTACTTAGAATTGCAGCTGCCGTAATTTAATGAATTGACTGCGGATGCGGGCACCGGCACGGTCCTTTCAAAAAAAATTTCATCCGGTATCTGCAGCACAGGCGAAGAGAAGCTGCCCCTATTTTTAAATAAAAGCTCCATATGCCTCTCGGTGCAAAAATAAGCTTCGTCTTTTTTAATATTGGATTTTGTATTCTCAGGAAATTTCTTAAAGATTCCTGATTCAAAGATTCCTGTTCCAAAGACTTCTGATTCAAAGACTCCTGGTTTTTTAGAGACTCCTGAATTTATTTGTGATTTACTCTGTTTGTCCGATTGCTCATATGTTTTTATTGAATCTAAGATAGCGGGAAGTGTTTTTTCGGCGTCCCCTTCTATTACAATATCTATCCCCTCGGCATTAATAAGTTTTTTAATGTAGCCGTAAACACCGGTTCCTCCGAGTATATTAACGATAAAAGGGTCTATATTTTTAATTTTAATAGCCGTTTGAAGTATATTTCTTAAACTGTCGGCACTCATCAGGGACAGCAGGCACACATCGTATTTTTGGAAATAATTTTTATTATCTGAACTTTGTAGTTTTTTTATGTCATACACATTATCATTGCCGGTCTTTTCAGCTTTTTTAAGCGATTTAAACAAATCATCTTCGCTTATAAAAAAATCTACAGAAAATCCTATATTCCTTAGATATTCTATAAAAAATAATATCGGCGGGGCTTCTTTTGACCTAAAACGTTCGTAATCAACATAAAAGGCAAGTCTCTTCTTATTTTTTCGCAACTTTTATACACCTATGAATATTTATTATTTCCGGACATGCAGAGCGGCATGCAAATGTTACATTTCAGTCTTTTCATCATTTAAAGAAATATGAATAAATAATCTTTTCTGAAACTCCGCCGCCTTCGATTCTCCATACCGGTTTTTCAACAACTAAAGCAGAAACTGCTATTTTTTTATTCTTCGTTTCTCCAAAACCCGTAAACCACTGGTATAAGCCGGTAGGATGATTCCCTGATATAGTCCCCGTCTTTCCTCCGGTTATAATACCCGGAAGCATATATTGATTGTAAGTATTATAAAAATCATACCTGCCTATCCCTTTTGTTACAGTGCTGATCATTAGTTCTTTTAAAATAGCAGCGGTTGAAGGAGTAATAGGATTATCTAAAACCCTTACGCCTTTATGTTTATATACTATATGACCTTTAGAGTTTATTACTTCTTTAATAATATATGGGTCAAGCATTTTTCCGCCGTTAATCACGGCTGCCGACATCAGTGCAGCAAGAACAGGCGTAACTCTGGCGTTTTTAAAACCTGCACCCGTCAATTCCAGATTATAAAATTCCGAAGCAGAAGGCACTTTTGAGGTACTGTCTTGTAAATTTAAAATAAAAGGTATCTTGCGGTTAAAATAATATTTATCAAAATATTTTTGCAATAATTTTTGCCCCACATAATATCCGGCAATTTTACCGAAAGCAATATCGCATGATTTCGCAAAAGCCAATCTGAAAGATATTCTATTATTTCCCGTATTTATATTCTGAATCCAGTAATTTTTATTTGTTCCATATAATCCCCCGTTATAACACACGTTGAAGCCGGGATAAAATCCTTTAGATTCAATGGCTGCCGATGCCGTAACAATTTTTGCGAGCGAACCCGGTCTGTAAGCTTTTAAACCGGAAATTTCGGATTTTTTAGATTTATTGCTTGCATATGAATATAATCCGAGAACTGCGCCTGTTTCAGGATTGACTGCCGCAACAGCTCCAAATGGTACACTGTATTCCGTTAATACTTTTTTTGCCTCATTTTGTACAGCAGGGTCGAGCGTATAGATTATTGTGTATTTCCCGAGCTTTTGCACGTAATGCCCGTTTTTAACAGTGTTAAATTTTGGAGAATGGGATGCAAAATATTTTTGCAGTGATTTAATAGAAAAATTATGACCGTTAAAATATTTTTTTCCGAGTGCGGCTGCGCCATTTGTGCTTGAAGATGCCGATAACGTTTTTATTTTCTTATTATTGCCGGCGCCGTCAAATTTGATGGGCCTTATTCCTGTGCCTAAAAAGGTCTGCTGTTTGTTTAATACGGATTTTGCGTAATAATTTTTTAAAAAAAAGAATAATTTTATACCGCCTATTGAAATAACTAAAAATGCAATGATGAATATAAAAATATATAATGGCCTTAAAATATTAGAATTTTTTCTTTTGCTTCTGTTTAAAGTATGTTGATATGATTTCCAATCTTTTATTCTATCCATCGTTAATAATTTTGTTTTATTATACTATACTATAATATTTATTTTATGAATTTTAAGATATACTGTCCATTCTCAACTTTTGCCGCCGACAACTATAGAAGGTATTCTTAAGGTAGGCTGTCCGTCAGACACGGGCGCTCCTTGCCCGTCTTTGCCGCAGGTGCCCACGCTGTAACCCATATCGTTTCCGATCATATCTATGTTATTTAATATTTCAGGTCCATTACCCATTAAAGTTGCGCCGCTCACCGCCTCGCAGACTGCACCGTTTTTTAAAATATATCCCTCCATCACTTCAAATACAAAATCGCCTGTAACGGTATTTACCTGACCGCCCCCCATTTTTTTGACAAATAGTCCTCTATCTACAGTTTTAATTATATCTTCAGGCGTACTTTTACCCTGTGCTATCATTGTATTTGACATTCTGACTATAGGCTGGTGTTCATAAGACTCCCTTCTGCCGTTGCCGGTCAATTCGTATCCGTATTTAATATTGGACAAACGGTCAGACATATACTTCTTTAATATACCGTTTTCGACTAATATATTTTTATTTGACGCGGTACCTTCATCGTCGAATCTGTATGAGCCTCTTTTTCCTATTAATGAAGAATCGTCAATGACGGTAACCAATTTTGAAGCAACTTCTTTACCGATTTTATTAGAGTATACGCTTAAACCGCCGCCTGCTATATCGGCTTCCAAACCATGTCCTATTGCTTCATGTATCATAGTTCCGCCTGCCTCGCTTGACAGCACGACAGGCATCGTTCCCGAAGGGGCAAACGGCGCATCAAGCAAAGTTACTGCTCTGATGCATGCTTTTTTTGCAATTTCAGCAGGGTCTACCGTATCGAAAAATTCAAACCCCATAAATGCCGAAGCAGGTTCATAACCCATTTCTGTTTTTTTGCCGTTGGACGCTACGACACTTACAAAAAAAGTAATAATTTCTCTGCTGTCTTTAGCAATATTTCCTTCGGAATTTACTATAATAACATCTTGTTTATAGTCTTTGTATAAAACATTAGCCTGCAAAATTCTTTTATCGTATCCCCATGAAAATTTTACGGCATCGTCTATTTTTTTTATTTTTTCATTCATAGAAACATTTAATACTTCTTTTAAAACAGGGATATCTATTTTTGCTTTAGATTCTTTAAAATTCAAATCTAACTTATTGAAATTATTATTTGTTCTATTAGTTTTTGCTATTTTGTTTAAATTTTTGCCTATTTCTAATAAATTTTTCTCATCAATATTATTCGTAAATGCATAATATGATTTTTTTTCTGAAATAAGCCTTAACCCCGCACCTCCGGAAACCCCTGATATAGCTTTTTCCAATTTTTTATTCTCATTTGAAAGAAAATTTGATATATTGGATTCAAAGAATATATCAATAAAATCATCTTCCGACGTTCCTATAATTTTAAAAATTTTATCGAAATCTATATCGTTAACCTGCATCTTAACTCCTGATTTTTTTGTTATGATAAAATACAAAAACTAAGTCTATCATTATTTATGATTATATTTTATAATTACAATGATATAAATAATATAATAAATTATGTTAAGTATAGCATAAAACATAACGTTTATAAATAGGCAAAACATAAAAATTTAAAATACTCTTCAATACATCAATTAATATTATTTTTTTAACGTTAAAATGCGATGGACATAAAAGAATCAATTCTGGAAATAAATTTAAAAAATTTATCTAATAATATTCAACAATTAAAATTATTAGAATTCAATAAAAATAAAACAATAATAGCAATCATAAAATCGGATGCTTACGGACACGGTTTGCTAGAAGTTGCGCTGGTCTTGGAGAAAGAAGGAATTAATTTTTTTGGAGTAATTAAATTAGATGATGCTATCCTGCTAAAAAGCAAATTAAACAATCCAAAAGTTTTAATGCTCTCCGGCGTCGATGAAAAAAATATTCCGACTGCGGCGGCAATGGATATTTCTATATGCGTATATGATTTAAATTATCTCAAGGCAGTTTATGCGGCTGCAAAAACCGCCCGTAAGAAAGTCCTTGTACATCTGAAATACGATTCAGGAATGAATAGACTTGGATTCAAGGATGACGAACTGCACAAAGCGTTAGATTATATTGAAGAAATTAGAAAAAATGATAATTTTTTAGAATTTGAAGGTATTTTCAGCCATTTTTCTTCTGCTGAATCAGATATAGATTATACAAAATTTCAACTGAATAATTATAAAAACATTTTAAAAACAATATATAAAAGAAAGTTAACGCCGCTATACAGTCATATAAGCGCAAGCTCTTCTATACTTAGCGCTGAAATAAAAGACGATTTTTCAAATTCTGTCCGACCGGGAATATCTTTATATGGAATAAACCCCATGAATCAGCGGCTTAATTACAGGAATGCAGCCGAACTTTCTTCCGATAATAAACAAAAATACTATGACGAAAATTTAAACCTAAAACCGTTAATGACGCTAAAAACCGGTATTATTCAAATTAAACAAATAAAAAAGGGGTGTTTTGTTTCTTACAGCAAAACATTTCAGGCCCCCCGCGATATGCTTATAGGCGTTGTTAACGCCGGTTACGATAACGGCATACCAAGAATGCTGTCTAATAAAGGACGGGTCATAATAAATAATCAATATGCCGATATGCTAGGTATCATAACTATGAATATGACAATAGTCGATATGACGGAAATCAAAAACGCATCATTAGAAAGCGAAGTAATTATCCTTGGCGAAAGCAAAAGTAAAAAAATAACCGTTGAAGAAATTGCCGGTTATGCGGGCACAATCCCTTACGAAATATGTCTGAACGTAGGAAAATCCAATAGACGGATATATACAAACACACAATAAAATACAATATATCGGCAAACTATAAAATTAAAAACACAAAGCAAAAATTAAAAACGGTAAAGCAACGCTCAATCGGTTAACAAAAACCGGAACACCACTTTACCGTTTTAACATTATTATTATATATGAGTCTTTTTTATGTTATGTCTATTTTATACTTATTGCTTATTGCTAGACTAAACTGCATTAACCTCTTTAACTTCCGGTATTCTTTCTTTCAACACTCTTTCTATGCCGCCTTTCAGAGTCATCATTGAACCCATACATCCTGCGCACGCGCCTTGAAGCCTGACATTAACCGTACCGTCATCCAATATATTAACCAATTCTACGTCTCCGCCGTCAAACTGAAGAGACGGTCTAATTTCATCTAACACTTTTTCTACTGCTATTTTATCTATAGCCATTAATCCTCCCTTTTATTATAATTTATAATTATTTAAAGATCGCTATTCACTAAACTGAAATAATTGAATACATCATATATTAGTATATCATTAACTGTAAACAATGTCAAGAACTTCAAACTCCCGTTTGCCTTTAGGAACATTTATGGTTACTTCATCTCCAACACATTTTCCTATTAACGCTTTTGCGATAGGTGAAGATATTGAAATTTTACCTTTGCTTATATCTGATTCTGTATCGCCTACTATCTGATACGAAACTTCCGTGCCTATGTCCAGATCCATAAGTTTTATTTTTGCGCCAAAAACAATCTTTTCTTCGCATATTTTTGATATATCTATTATTTGAGCCCTTGCTATTTTATCCTCAAGCTCTATAATTTTACCTTCCAGAAAACTTTGTTTTTCTTTAGCAGCGCTATACTCAGCATTTTCAGACAAATCGCCATGTGCCCGGGCTTCCTCAATCGCTAATATATTTGCAGGCCTTTCAACAGACTTTAATCTTTTAAGGTCTTTGACCATTTTGTCGTAACCTTCTTTAGTAATAGGGCAAGAATCATTGTTAATGCTCAATTAAAGTTCACCTCCACAAGTAACCTTATAGTCATTTAAAATATATAAAAATAATTAATAATAAATTTTCATTGTTTTTTTTGGTTATATTCACTTCACCGTTTTGCTATATGCCTGTTGGATTTTTTTATATGCTTTTATAATAATCCTGAATAGGCTTAACAGACAGTTTCTCTTCTTTAAGCGATTTTATGGCTGAAGAAGCGGCAAATGCACCCCTCATCGTAGTATAATAAGGTATGGCAAACTCAATTGCACTTCTTCTTATAGCATAAGAATCTTCAAGTGACTTCATACCTCTCGGTGTATTAAAAATCATATTAATTTCTTTATTTTTTAGCGCATCTATGATATGGGGTCTTCCTTCCTTGACTTTATTTATTTTAAAATTTTTAATATTTAATTTATCCAAATATTCCGAAGTGCCTTTGGTTGCTATAATACTGAAACCCATTCCTATTAATTGCGTGCAAAGTTCTTCTAAATATTTCTTATCTTCATCTTTTACGCTTATTAAAATATTGCCGTTTTTCGGAATATTCTGTCCGGAAGCTATCTGCGATTTCGCATATGCTATACCAAAACTTTTATCTATCCCCATAACTTCTCCTGTAGAGCGCATTTCAGGTCCAAGCATAGGGTCTACGTTTGAAAACTTTGTAAAAGGAAACACAGCTTCTTTTACGCAATAATAATCAATATTAAAGCATCCTTTTAATCCTATATCTTTCAATTTTTTGCCAAACATTACAAGCGTAGCATATTTTGCAACCGGTATTCCTGTAGCTTTACTGACAAACGGAACTGTGCGCGAAGCCCTCGGGTTAACTTCTATGATGTATATCATATCGCATTTTATAGCGAATTGTATATTTACTAATCCTATTATATGAAACTCTACACAGATCCTTTTTGTTATTTCTTTTATCTGTTCTATTATGCCATTGTTTAAAGAAAATGCAGGCATAGAGCATGCGCTGTCTCCGGAATGGACTCCTGCTTCTTCAATATGTTCCATTATTCCGGCGATATAAATATCTTCCCCGTCGCATAATGCGTCCACATCCATCTCAATGGCATCTTCTAAAAACTTATCTATTAATATTGGAAAAGAAATATCTTGAGCAAATATTTTTTTAATATATTTATCTAATGAACTTTCGTTATAAATAATTTCCATTGCCCTTCCTCCTAAAACATAAGAAGGTCTTAAGAGAACCGGAAACCCTATTGAAATAGAGTTTGTATAAACTTCTTCCTCATTAAAAGCCATTGCGCTTTCTGCCTGGAAAAGTCCCATTTTTTGAATAATATCTTTAAATTTTTCCCTATCTTCAGCTATATCTATATACTTATAGGGCGTTCCAAGAATATTAAATTTTCTGCTTTCAAATTCTCCTGCAAGTTTAAGCGGAGTCTGCCCGCCAAATTGCAGTATAATTGGAGGATTTTCTTCTAATTTAGCGATATTAAGCACGTCTTCCGCCGTGAGCGGCTCAAAATACAATCTGGAAGACGTATCGTAGTCGGTAGACACCGTTTCGGGATTACAATTAACCATTATCGGTTTATATCCTATCTCTTTTAACGCAAAAGCACTGTGTACGCAGCAATAGTCAAATTCTATTCCTTGCCCTATCCTGTTGGGTCCGCTTCCGAGAATAATGGCTTTTTTGCCTTCAAGAGCGATAATTTCATTAGATTTATCATAAGAAGAATACATGTATGGGGTAGCGGCTTCAAATTCTGCACCGCACGTATCTACTTTTTTATAAACCGGACATATTTTAAATTTATCTAATAACTTTTCTAAATATTTTTCCTGTTCTTTAATAGTTTTCAATGCATTACTGTTTTTTTTCAGATATTCGTCAGGTTTAATATGGTTGCCGTTTTTATCGACAGCAGTTAATTTAGCAATAATCATATTAGAAAACCCCAATTGTTTTGCCTCTCTTAAAATCGATTCCGCATCCTGCAGTTCTTTATCTGAGCCGTTATGAAATTCATCTGACTTTGCTGACTCTGCTGAATTAAAAACATTGCACAGAAACAACTTTTTTTCAAAATCTACAATCTGTTGGATTTGTTCAAGAAACCATCTGTTGATTTTTGAAAATTCATAAACCTCCTCAACGGTGAAACCCGCCCTTAAAGAATCGGTTATTAATAAAAGTCTTCTATAATCTGCATTTTTAATTAAAGTTTTTATTTCTTCTTTTACGCTGGAAAGCCCTATTATTATGTTTTTTATATCTAAACATTTATCTGCCGATTCCGACGCCTTTAAAACAGTCTGACCTCGAACTGCTATACTTTCTGCGTCATTTATTGAATGAAAAATTAATTCGGACTTATTTTGGCAATCATATAGCAGATCAAGACCGTATAATGATTCAATCCCATAATATCCGTTCTCCAATGATCTTGCCGCCTTTTGAAGCGATTCGCAAAAAGTTCTGCCTATAGCCATGACTTCACCGACAGATTTCATATGGGTTGTTAAAGAAGAATCCGTCTGCGGAAATTTTTCAAAAGTAAAACGCGGGATTTTAGTAACGACATAATCTATAGCAGGTTCAAAACATGCCATGGTTTTTTTTG
>JAJYQS010000093.1 GCA_021794475.1 bacterium
TTCTGCCTGCATTTTTAAAAATTTAAAATGGCATTTAATAGGCAAACTGCAAAAAAATAAGGTTAAATACATAGCAAAAAAAGTGAGCACGATTCATTCCGTTGACAGTTTTGAGCTTGCTAAACTTATCGATAAATTCTCGGCAGACGATACTCTTTCCGGAGATAAAATTAAAATCCTTGTTGAAATTAATATCGCTGATGAATCAACTAAATCCGGCATCACATTAGACGATGCAAAGGAATTAATTTATAATTTGAACAGCTTAAATAATATTGAACTCAAAGGATTTATGACCATGCCTCCTTATGCCGAAAATCCCGAACAGAATAGAATTTATTTTAAAGCGCTGAAAGATTTTCTCGATTTTGCCAATCAAAAAAATATGTACAAAAATGAACTGACGGAACTCTCTATGGGAACTTCAAACGATTTTGCCGCTGCAATTGAAGAAGGCGCTACAATCGTCAGATTGGGAACTATTATTTTCGGCGAAAGATTTTATGCAGACAAATGATAAATAATTGATAATTTTTAATCGTTTTAATTAAATTTCTATCCTCATTAATATGCCGTGAATTTTTTCGGCCGGCAAATTGTAAAATCTGACGAATGAAGGGGATAACTTTTTTATTATGGCAAATATTTTCCAGATAACATTATTGCTTACTACCTCTTCTATACCATAAAATATAACCTTTTCATTTACATTGTAAACACGAAGTATATTTTCTATATTCACTATCTCAAGATAGCCCGCTTTAATAATGAAATGTTTTAAACCGGGCGCTATATCGTTTTCAAACTTGCTTTCTATTCCATATGGAATATTTTTTGTATGAATTGAAACTATTATATTATTTTCGTATATTATATTATTTTCAAACAATGTGGTGGTGATATAATATGGAATTTTATTTATATCGCGCGCAAAAAATAAAGCCGAACCTTTAATTTTTGGCATACTTTTATATAACTCATTATATTCTTTAAGAAATTTATCAATATCCGTCAGTTTATACGCTTTATATAATTTTTCCTGTCCTTTAGTATATATCATGATTATTAAAAATGGGACTAACGCTATAAGGAGGGCAACATATCCGCCTTTTAACGTTTTAAACAAAAGATTAGATATTAAAAAAGAAGCATCGACAAATATTATAAATATGGAAGATACAAACAAAATAAATCTTCGTTCATGATAAAAATATATGCTTATCATTATACCGGTAAAAGTCATAGTGCCACTGACGGCAAGACCGTAAGCCATGGCTATATTATCCGATGTTCTGAATACTATCATTATTAAAATAACGCAGATAAATAAAAACCAGTTTGCCAGGTTTATATAAATTTGCGACTGCATTTTATCTGAAGTGTACTGCACTTTTAAAAGCGGCAGAATTCTGGTAGTAATTCCCTGATAAATAATGAAAAATATACCGCTTATTACAGCCTGCGACGCTATAACGGTGGCTATTATACTCAAAAACAAAAATGGAATATACAACAGGTGCGATTCTTCATATATCATTTGAAAAAATACATTGCTTGATTTTAAATGATCTACCATAAAAGAACCCTGCCCTATATAACTCAGGACTAATGTACCGAATACAAAGTACCATGCTTTTCTTATAGGCTCTCTGCCTATATGCCCCATATCCGCATATAATGCCTCGCCGCCGGTAGCAGACAGAATAACGTCGGAAAGCACAAAAAAGCTTATAAGTCCGTGTCCTACAGCGCTCCTTACATTCATATTAATATGAAATATAAACACCATAGCGTAATACGGGTTTATTGCTTTTAAAATGACTGGATTATAAAATATAGATATAACTCCGGTTATTCCCAACGTTATAAACCACACAAACATAATTGGACCAAAAGTTTTACCTATTTTATCAGTACCTTTATGCTGGAACCAGAATAAAAATATCGCTATTACAACCGATATAAAAACTACTAAAGATGTCGAGATAGTGCTGAACGCAGGAATTAAAGCGACACCTTCTACGGCGCTAAGAATACTGATAGCCGGCGTTATTACGCTATCCCCTATTAATAAAGACAGTGCAATATAAGAAATTATAGTAATAAACGCCATTTCTCTTGCAGATTTCACTACTTTTCGCAATACACTTCTAAGAATAATAGTTCCGCCTTCATTATTTTCGCTTATATTCATTGCAAACCAGACGTACTGCACCGAGACTATAACGATTAAAGTCCATATAATAAGCGATATAACGCCCAATATATTAAAAATGCTTGGTCTGAGATATGCAAATATTACCGCCAAAGTATAAATCGGGCTTGTTCCGATATCTCCAAAAACAAGACCCAGCGCTTTCATAGGATTGCTTTCGCAAAAATTTTTCAATCCCTCAGATTTCATATTTTTCCTTATTTTATTAGATTTTTAATTATAAGATTTTAACATATTTTAGAAACTTATAGCAGTTTAAAATTCGTAAAACTAGAAATTATAGACGACAGATACTTATTTTTGTGAACATTATCTATGCTCAACTTAAACGGCGTCTGCATCTAATTAACTTAATTTATTTATTAATTTATTTATTAATTTGATGTTCGTGCGTATGTCCGTTGTCCGAAAAGGCGGCGGAATTTTCGCTTACGCAGCCTTCTTCTCCTATCAAATTTACGGTTATGCTCACTTTAGCCAATATTTCTTTTCTGTATTTTTTAAGATACATTATATAAATTATTATAATGCATATAAAAAGGATTGATACCACGCTCGCCTGAAAAATAGGAAACAGCGGCGGAATAACAGATTCATATAACACAAACATAAATATTAATGTCGCTAAACCCGGCATCACATAATGCTCTATAGGATGAATAATCTTTCTCAACAGACCGTGATGTTTTTCTTTCAATCTCTTATACAGAACCATAATCGAAGTATTTAACAAAAAATGTGTTATTATTAAACCGTACAATGCAATAGTAGTCAAAAATGCAAATGTTTCCGTCAATCCTTTCTGTAATTTTGGATTTGCCGCTGAGACGGAAAACATCCTGCTGAAACCGACGCCTTCTATATGAAGCATAATAAAACCGGTTGTCAGCGCCACAATTGATGCTGAGGCGCCTATAAAGAGCAAAGACTTATAAGGCGTTTTAAATTTCTTATGAATATCGGAAAAAAAATCCGGCAGTATATGGTCTCTTGCCATTGCAAAATAAACCCTGGCCGCATTAGACTGCATTGCCACGGAATCAGAAAATGCCGAATTTAAAGCAACCAATGAAAGCATAAGACCGCCGGCAATACCTGTATAAAAAGTAGCTACCAATATGCCGGGTATAGCGCTGTGAGCAAAACCCGCCATATGATTAACGCCCCAGCCTACTACAAGAGAATATGAAACCTCGGTCAGAACCCCGCCCGTTATCAACAATCCTATAACTAAAGCTTTAGTTATCGACCTGTGAGATTTTACCTCTTCCCCTAACGGTGCAGAGCCGCCGTATCCGATAAAACTGGTTATGGCAAAAATCATACCGAGACCGACTGAAGAAACAGGTCCGCCGTTAGGGTCGAAATAGCTTTTATAATTTGGCCACGCAAACGGATTAAATACATTAAGCGTATTATCCGGAGCTTTCAAGATAATAATAAGCGACAAGACAAATAAAAAACTGATTTCAAACAGCGCCGCAGCTTTTATATATTTCATCTGAATTTTTATGCCTAATATGGCAAGCATAATCGGGATTATAATAAAAATTAAAATCAGCGGTATCCACAGCCAACCCGCTATATTGATATTAAAAAAGTACTTCAGGGCGCCCGGCAATACAACACCGCCAATATAAGTAGGTATAGCTGCAGTGCTTGCCACCTGGTACATAATATATAAAAAGCCCGTTAGAACCGCGGGAGACGGTCCGTATGCCGTTGCGACATAACCGTAGTAGCCTCCGGCACTTGCGTGTCTTTTTGATAAATGATAAAGGGTATTGACTTCAAGATACATAACCGCCATTGCAAGAAGGAAAGAAAGAGGCGTTAAGACATAAGCGTAAATGGCGGCGGCGGTCATAAAAGCAACTGTATCGCACGCGGGGGCCATAGCCGCTATTTCCTGAGCGATAGCCCCCATAACCCCGATGTTTCCTTGCTCTAATCTTTTTATTTTTCCCATAATTTAAATAAGCCTTATTAATTAATGCGCTTCATCCCAATTTTTGCCTTTGCCTATGTTAATAACTAAAGGAACATCGCTTAGCAAGGTTTTATCGGTCATTTTTGACTTAATTATATCTTCTAACACTTCAACTTCGCTCATTTCAGCTTCAAATATAAGCTCATCATGTATTTGGAGTATCATCTCGGTTTTAAACCGTCTGCTTTTAAGTTCGTTATAAATATTAATCATTGCAATCTTTATAATATCGGCTGCCGTTCCCTGAATCGGTGCATTAATAGCAGCCCTTTCCGCAAAGGGGGATATATTTTTTGCGGAAGAATTTATATCTTTAATATAGCATCTTCTGCCGAACAATGTTTTTACATAACCGTTTTTTTTAGCTTCTTTTACTATATTTTCCATATAATATTTTACGGCAGAATGTTTCTCAAAGAACGAATCTATATATATTTTTGCTTCTTTCTGGGTAATATTTAATTCTTTCGATAATCCATAAGGGCTCATGCCGTAAATTATTCCGAAATTTATTACCTTTGCTTTTCGCCGCATATCTGCGTCAATATCTTCCGGTTTCATTTCGAAAACTTCCGAAGCCGTTTTAAGATGTATATCTTCATTATTTTTAAAACTTTCAATAAGGGAAGAATCTTTTGAAATAGATGCCATAACACGCAGATCTATCTGCGAATAATCGGCGCTGATTAATAATTTGCCGTCAGGCGCTATAAAAGCCTGCCTTATCTTTTTTCCTTCGATGCCTGTAATAGGAATATTCTGAAGATTTGGGTCTTTACTTGCAAGCCTTCCGGTAGAGGTTTTTATCTGGCTGAAAGATGTATGAATCCTGCTGTTCCTGTCTAATTTTTTTAAAAGAACATCTGTAAAAGACGTCTTCAGCTTTATTTTATTCCTGTAAGAAATTATACTGTCTAAAAATAATAAATAATCTTTATATACAGATGCAGTCTCGTTTCCGTCTTTTAAATAAGCATCTGACAATAATTCTAAGTCATTCTTCAATTTTAAAAGGACTTCTATATCCGTACTATTTTTTTTTATTCTTTGAAACTTTAGTTCGTCGAACATAACCTCGCTTAGCTGTTTAGGGGAATTTATATTAAATTCTCTTCCTGCAATTTTATATATTGCGGCCGCCATTTTTTGGGCCTCAAGCTCTAACTCGGCAGATAAAACGAATAATTTATCTTTATCAACCATGAATCCGGTTTCTTCAATATTGGCAAGAAGAGCGGCAAGAGGCATATCTATGCCGAAAAAAATCTTCTTCAGTTCATTATCCTTTTCGAGCTCTTTAAGCTGAAGCCTAAAAATAAAATATAATAAAAAAGCCTTGTTCTCTTTGGCATCTGCACTAATTTCTCTTAACCCATCCAATTTTTCGGAAAATTCATTAATTAAATCTTCAAAGGTATGATTATGAATTATCGGATTCAATAGATATGAAGCTATTGCAATGTCAAAAAATCCGTTATTAAGGCTGATATCATAATATTTTAAATATTTGCGGATAGAATTTATATCATAGCCTATTTTTTTTACGGTTTCATCTGTCAATTCTGCGATTATATCTTTATTCTTTAAAAAGTCTTCCAAATTGATATTTAAACACCCGTTTTTATTTGAAAATAAATATACTTTTTCTTCCATTTTATCGGCATAGTCTAATAAATTATCGCCATTATCTGCGTTATTACTATAACCTGACTTTTTTAATTTTAACTGCTTTACGCCGCTTTCACAGCCGGCATTGCTGCCGCTTCTGTTTATGATATCGGCGCAGTCGATATAAATTGCGAACTCATTCTCGCATATTTTCGAAAATTCTTTAATATTACAGGAAGCTTCTGCATAGCCGCGGCTATGGCTATTATTATGACTTTCTATATTATCTGATTTAAGATTGCCGTCTAAGTTAAGTTGTTTTATCAGAGAGTAAAATTCAAATTCTTTAAATATTTTATAAAGACCGTCATCATTCGGCTGCTCTAATACAAAATCTTCTAAATTTTCAATTCTTTTATCCTTGTCGTAGATATAAGATATGTTATAACCTATGTTCCTTTTATTACAATCGGCATTCTCGCCTGAATTTAAATTTTTAGAATTTTCTGCATAAGTTTGAACGGTAAAATCTTTACCTATATTGGCGCTATTAATATTATTATCATTATTATTAATAATAATACTGCTGCCATCAATAATATTATTACTATTACTATCAAGATTACAGTTTTCGGCAGTATTTAAAGATAATTGAGGAACAAAATATGACTGTTCAAACGGCAGGTCTTTATAAAAAGAAGCTAATTTTAAAGAATTATAAGCATCTTCTTTATGAGCTGCAAGCAATTCTTTAATTTTTGACTGCTTCA
>JAJYQS010000047.1 GCA_021794475.1 bacterium
TATCAATTCCTCTTTTTTTTATTAAGTGCGAGGAGTTCATCTGCTTTAAGTTTGCCGTTCGTTATTTTTTCTATTTTTTCTGCGACCGCTTGTGAGATATTATTTTTGCCGTCGATATAATTAAATAAGTGCGTGCCGGAAATTCCTATTTGTTTTGCAAAACTTTTTATTGGTATGTTAATAGAATAACAGTAGGTTCTGATTATATGATTATTAAAGCCCATTGCGACTCCTTTAAATTAAATTTTTAGTTGATTTATTTTGCTGCCTATTTATATAAATACAACTTTAATAAACATAAGTCAAGTTATTTTTTCAACTTTAATTTAATGAAATTATTTTTAGCTTATATTAAAGTTTTAATATGGCAAAAGAGAAGAAGTCTAAAGAGAAGAAATTTGAAAATACAGCTTTGTTAAAGGCTATTGGTGATAAAATACGTTCAAAACGGGAAGAACTAAAATTGTCTCAGGGAGAAATTGCTGATATTTTAGAATTAAGCTATACACAAATATATCATTATGAGATTGGCAGGTCTGCTATACCTATAACAAATCTCCTAAAGCTTTGCGAATTCTTTAATGTTGATATTCATTATTTTATTAATGACATTAAAAAAAATGAGGTTCAAAAAAAACTTCCTATTTTTGTAAAATATCCTGAAAATACCGAACTAGAAAAAGAAATTATGATGTTAAAGGAAATATATAATTATAACGACGAGAATCTTATATATATAGCTAAAAACAATATCGAGTTGGCTTACGGTCTGTTAAAAAAAGAGAGGAGAATTAAAAAAAATGCAGGAAATCTTAAAAAGAAGATGGCTTAGAATAGCTAAATAAATATTATAAAAGGAGAACCTTTTGCATATATTGCAAATTTTATTTACCTTTTTTAACTGTTTTTCTAATTTTAATAAACCCTAAGTTTGCTTCATACGTGGTTTCACTGCCAGTTACATTCATGCCGTCGTCGTTAAATACAATATCGCCTATAACCTCGGCCGCCTTTTCCAAAATATTTTTCTGTTCGGCCTCGTTTGCTTTCGGCAACTTTGATATGCTCCTTGAGAGGTCCTTTATTCTGGCATAGGTTTCTATTATATCCAGGGTAGTCCGTACCGCCTTGGGGCATTTGATTATGGTAGCAAGCATGTAAAGGCCTTTTTCGGTGAAAGCTTTAGGTTTGTATTTAGTATGCTCTCCCTTGCCCCCGCTTTCTAAGGTCGAAATTTTCGACCTTAGAGCTTTCCACTCCTCGTTTTTAAGTTCGATGATATAATCTTTTGGAAATTTATCAGGATTATTTTTAACCGCCTCATTTATCCTTTTGGTTTCAACGCCGTAAAGAGCGGCCACGTCGCTGTCAAGGATAACTTTTTCTCCCCTAATGTCGATTATTTTGTCATGGACGGTTTCGAGTTTTATAATATCCATATTTATTGTATATAATTATTTAAAGTTCAACATTAATATGGGTAATGCCAACTAACTATATGCTTTTTCCATTGCCATTGCAAAACACATATATACCATTTTTTATTCGTTGTCTGCTGAAAAATAGCTTGCGCTTGCCCTGTTTTATGAATGACGCAATGATCCTTTAAGAGTTCCTCTTTAACTTTATTATAAGTTTTATTTGGAATGAAATTAACAGTATACCAACAGGTAACAACATGGGTAGTTCTATTGCTATTACAAGAGATAATTTTGTTGAACTTCATTACACCGATGTTGAAATTATCTATAATTTTATGACTGACAAATACAGTAAAACCAGTTGTAGTAAAAATAGATATTCTTCTTTTTGAATTAACAATTTCAGGATATTTTTGAGATAGTAAATAAGCAGCGGTAGCCTTTGACCATTGTTTTAGGTCGGGCTTGTTTGAACAACCAGAAAACATTGGAACTAAGATTAATAAAAGCAAACACAAAATAAGTAATTTAATCTTGCGCTTTTTGTTGAAATTATAAATTTTGATTTCAATAAATTTTACGATACTCATATACTTATTTATTTATAAATTACCAGTATCTTTTAAAGCCAATTTTGCCGAGTTGCATCTTGTTTGATTTTTCTTATAATAAGCAGGATTAGAACTGCATATTTTATATTCCTTTTCGGCTTGCTTAATATTGAATTCATAATTTGTTACTTCCTGACTATTTAAATGCTGATCTTCTGAAAACGAAGACATCATAGAACATCCTGTAAATCCTAAAACTGGAATTAACAATAATCCAAATAACAATAATTTCTTCATACTTACTCCTAATTATATCATTAAATTTTTATAATATTTATATTTATTTTATACAACTATTTTTCAAAAAATTCAAATAATTATAGAATCTTAATATTTTACTGATTTTTAAAACAATACCACTTGCATTTTAATACATAAAATAAGACTTTAATATAAGCTAAAAATAATTTCATTAAATTAAAGTTGAAAAAATAACTTGACTTATGTTTATTAAAGTTGTATTTTTATAATTAAAATATTAAGCATCTAATTTTTAAAAAAAATAAACTAATGGAAACACAATTAAAAGATTTAATACAAAATGAACCTTCACAGGACGAACCATTAAGAGCCGTCCTAATTTCCCAAATCGACCTTGAAACTGTCTTATCAAAAATTTCCGCTAATATAAACAAAAAATGGCTAACATTAAACGAAGCAGCCGAATATCTGCGTATATCTGACAGAAACCTAAGAAAATTAGCTAAAAATAGTAAACTCCCTTTCTATAAGTTAGAAGGAAAAATATTATTCAAAATTTCGGAATTGGATAAATATATCGAAAAAAATAAAGTAGAATCGCTTTCGGAATTAATTCAGAAAGCTACGAACGGAGGAAGGTAGAGATGGAAAAACGCAATTACTGGTTAAAATTAAAAGAAGATTTTTTTTCGCAACCTTACATAAAAAAGCTACGCAAGATAGCTGGCGGCGACACATACACGATAATTTACCAAAAAATATTATTGCTTTCTGTAAAAACTAACGGCTATATTGTCTTCCAAAATATCGAAAAAACCCTCGCCGAAGAATTAGCTTTAATTTTAGACGAAGATGTTGACAATGTTACGGTAACTCTCGAATTTATGAAAGCTAACAAGCTTATCGAACAAACAGAGAACGAAAATGAATATTTACTTCCTGATATGCTTTCTTTAATAGGCTCTGAGTCTGAAAGCGCAAAATGGGTAAGGGCTTACAGGGATAGAAAGAGAAAGGAATTACTAATTGCATCTGAAAAACAAACCTTACAATGTAATGTTGATGTAATGAAATGTAATGAAAATGTAATTATAGATAAAGATATAGATAAAGATATAGATAAAGATATAGATAAAGAAAAAGAAATATATAAAGAAAAAGAAAAAAATAATACCCCCCATTCCCCCCAAAGGGGGGAATACCCTATTTCAAAAGACGCTTTAGAAGTTCTTGATTATTTAAATCTTAAAACAAATAAAAAATTCAGCATTAAAAATAAAAATAACACTAAAAACATATCGCAAAGGCTTAAAGACGGTTTTACGGTAGAAGAGCTTAAAAGCGTTATAGATAAAAAAACGCTTGAATGGTTAAACGACGATAAAATGAATCAATTTCTCAATCCAGAGACTCTATTTAGGCCTAAGAAATTTGAAATTTACCTTAACTCGAAAAATAAAGTTAAAACTGAAACCGACGACGACGGCAAGTATAAAAACATTAAAACTACACACATCGATAATGTAACAGGCGAGATGTGGGTTACGGGAGGCTAAAAAATGGAACAAACTGCTGAAATTAAAGAAGTTATTAAGAATTTAGACTTTACGGCAAAAGATTCGTCGGAAGATGACGAAAAATTAAATCGTTTTAAATCCGGCTTAGAAAAAAATATTCAAACGGTATTGGCCAAAATGGGAGTTCCTAAAAGGTTTTTATCGCCTAAGAGTAATCCTTTGAGATTAAATCTTAAATCAGGGTATTACTTCCACGGTCCGGTAGGAACCGGAAAAACGGATTTGGCGGTCAGTTTTTTAAAAAACGTAATATTAAATTCTGAGCCTGTTTACGAATACGGAAAATATAGGCTTAAGGATAATCTTGGATTATTCGTATCGGTTCCGGTAATGCTTCTTAACATTCGCGGCGCTTTTAAAAGCGAAACGACGGAAGAAATAGCTTTGATTAAAAAATACGTTAAGCCTGAAGTGCTAGTCATGGACGATCTCGGTACGGAAAAAACTACCGACTGGGTTATGCAGACTTTATATGTAATTATTAATGCAAGATACGAAGAAGAAAAACAGACGGTTATCACGTCAAATTATTCGTTGGATGATATAAGGAAGAACTTGAACGATAAAATAGCTTCGAGAATTACGGCTATGACAGAAGTTATAGAAATTAAAGGAATAGACCGCAGAAGTTGTATATCGGTCGTTAAAAAATAAAAAAAAGGGGGGGCAGGCTATGGAATATTTTATTAAAGTAATGGGAATGGGAATAGGCATTCCATTAACGGAAATTAAAGTCGAAGGCGAACCGGTAAAATTACCGGAAAGAGAATATTTAAGTTTATTTGTTTGCAGAATGCCGGAAATAACGTTTAGTTCTGTCGGTCAAATTAAAGTTCATAACAATATATTTACAGGTTGGCGTGTAGTAGAAAAAAAGACCGGACTAACGGTCGGACGCGGTAAAAGCAAGTCCGGCGCAATAAGGCACGCTTATAAAACATTACAAAATTACTCAAAAGGACAATTAGAAGAATTTATAAAAAAAGAGGAGAACAGAAAATGTTTATCAGAGCCGATGACAGATATCTAAATTTACAGGTTATCGAATGGAGATTTAAATAAATTATGAAAACAAAACTAACCCCATTCGGCTATTTCGGAGGTAAGTTTTTTATGGCGGATAAGTTAATGCCTTTATTTCCTGAGCATAAAACTTACGTCGAAGTCTTCGGCGGGTCCGGCGCGATACTGATAAATAAAGAGCCGTCCGAAATCGAAGTTTATAACGATATAGACGGAGAACTTTATAACTTTTTTAAGGTTATAGCGGACGAAAAGCTGTTTAAGAAATTTCAAGAGAAAATAAGTTTATTGCCGTATTCCCGCGAATGCTATTACGAATATCGTGATATGCGGACGGATAAGCTTGACAAAGCGGGACGAGCGGTAAGATTTTATTATCTGATTAAATCAACGATAAACGGCGAACATCCTAACTCCAAGAAAGGACCCGGCTGGCGGTTTTCTATAGACGTAAATATACCGCAATATGTTAGGAATAGCATAGATAAATTAAGCTTAATACACAAAAGGCTTTCAGAAGTTTATATCGATAATTTAGACTTCAGAAAATTAATCGCTAACTGGGACCGCCCCGATACGTTTTTCTATCTCGACCCGCCATATGTGGTAAGTTCCCGCAAGAGCGGCGGTTATATGTTTGAGATGATGGATGAAGACCACAACGACCTTATCGATATTCTTTTAAATATCAAAGGCAAATGGCTTTTAAGCGGCTACGATAACGATATTTATAACAAAAGGCTTTCAGACTTTTACAGGCAGGATTTTAATTGTCTTGCTAACAGTTTGAGGTATAGGGATAAAAATAATAACCCCGGCCGGACGGAAACCGTCTGGGCTAATTACGATTTAAACGAGCAGGGGCAGATCCCGCTCTTTGCTGAGGCGTAAAACTATGAGAATTATAAAAATAATGGGAGATTTTACAAATGAAAAACAATAGTAAAAACGGAAATATTGAGAAAGAGTTAAAAGATGTTTTTACGGCAATATTATCTTCAGGCAAAAAAGAACGAGAAACTCTATATTTGGAGTTAATCGATAATCAAGTAGTAAGAGAAGCGGCTATCTTAGCTAATAAAGAAGATATAAGCGGTTTTAATTACAAAATACTTAATCCGTTTATGAAATTTATTGACGGATTGATAGAATACGAAGTTAGCCCTAAAAGCGAAGTAGCCTTTATTCTAAAAAACGCAGATTATATTAAAAACCATTTCGCAACGCTTTTTACTCGGATAGAAGGACTGGCCTGTTCGGTAGATAAAGCAAGAACCGTCAGGTCTGCGCTGCTTAATTTTTACCTTACGGACGAAGAAATAAAATTTAATTACAAGCAGAAATACACGTTCCATTTACCCAAGTATATTTTTACCGAACATAAAAGTATTATAGATTTTTTTCAGGCGATAGAATCGTTGTCTGTAGGTTATTTTGATAATTATGTCATTGAGTTGGGGAAAATATTAGAAATAGAAAAAGAAATAAAAACAGGCAAGGAAAAATATGCCGGTTTAGTAAAGAACGCCGCAACCTCAGCCGAAAATACCGTTATCGGCGATGACGATAAAGCCTTTATATCTTTAGTAAATAAACTCAATATCAATAAAATCATACATAAAATAGAATTATACGCTAAAATATTTCAAAATAACTATGAAAA
>JAJYQS010000086.1 GCA_021794475.1 bacterium
AGAACGCTCAGGCACGCTGCAGACTTTAAAAGAAATGGGCGACTTTGTCGCCGGTTTTGCCAAAGGCACGACGGATATGATGATTGAAAGAATGGCATCAACCGCGGAAAAACTTACGGAATTATCCACGCTTGTTTTAGATTACGATTTAAAGCCTCTTTTAGATGCCGCCCAATCGTTAAATGATAGCGGCACTATCCCTGAACTTATCGATTTTGCAAACGCATTGGCCGGCGCAAGAAAAATGATGACGGACGGACTTCTTGACAGAATAGTACAGGGAGGCGAATCTTTTATTGAAGCAGTATTGACTCAGGTGAATATTAAAGAGCTCATTAAATCTTTTGATAATTCGATGGTTGATACGATAGAAGAAGAAAAACAGGATAAATATCAGAAGAAAGGAGGGATATTATCTTTATATTCGCTGACTAAAGACCAGGATATTATGCACGGACTTAAGTTTATGATGATTTTATCCAAGAATTTAGCTAAAGAACTCAAAACTCATGGAAAAGATATATATAATAATATTCCGAATATAGTATCTGCGGAAGAAAAAATTGAGCATGGCGATTATAATTAATACTGTTTATATTATATGTTAAATATTTTATATTAAAATAAATAAAAATTTAACATAAAAAAATGTTAATATAATTTATCAAAAACTAAGCAAGAACACTCCCGCCTCTTATGGCGGGAGATAAGTTGCTAAAGGATATTTTACGGAAAAATGAATATAACAATGGTCAATATCTAAAATAATTTCACATTGCAATAGATATAAAAATGTAATATTATATTATCTATAGCAATTACAATTAATAATATGACGATGATAAACCGGGCGCATAACTCAGGGGTAGAGTGCTACCTTCACACGGTAGAAGTCGGCGGTTCGAGACCGTCTGCGCCCACCATATTTTATAAGGCTTTCAGAGTTTATTAATATTTTCATTTTCATTGACTATAATGAAATTATAATGTTTTTTATCAAGAATGTTGACGGCGTTCTTTATATGCGCCTGAGATAAATGAGAATATCTTAAAGTCATCTTAATATCTTTATGGCCTAACAATTCTTTAACGGTTGTTAGGTCAATGCCTGCCATAATAAGCCTACTGGCGAATGTATGTCTTAGATCATGAAAATGAAAGTCTAATATACGGCTCTTTTTTATAGCTCTTTGCCATACCCTTTCAATATCAAAAAACGGCTTTAAAGTTTCAGGATTATAAAAAACATAATCAGTTTTTAAGTTCCTAATAATACCTGATAAAGTATTAAATAAAGTATCGTTAATCGGTATTTCTCTACGCTCTCCGTTCTTTGTTATATCTAAAAGAATTATACGGTTTTTTAAATCAACACGTTCCCACGTTAAATGCAGTATCTCTGATTTTCTCATACCTGTATTAAGAGCGGCAATCACAATAGGCTTTAAATAACTATCACAATTAGATATTAAACGGTCTATTTCATCGTCCAATAAATATCTTAGCCTTTTAATTTCACCTTTAATAGCTTTAGCCTTTCTTATTTTCATAAGAATATCATCAGTAATTAATTCCCAGTCCAAAGCTTTAGAAAACATGTGTTTTAAAATTGTAATTATCTTATTAATATAAGCAGGTTTAAAATTGTTTTTAAGATAATCGCTCTGTAAATTCTCAATTAATATACCGTTAAAATCCGATAGCTTTTTATTATCAAACTTTTTAACCAAGATAGGAACGATATATTTTTTAACATTATAGCTTTTTTGCCTGCCGTTTACCCATTCTAAATACTGAATAGCTAGCTCTTTAAATGTTGTTTGTTTTGTAGGTTCTTCTTTAATAATAGGTTTGCTGTTCTTAACCTGCTCTTTTAATTCATAAACCCAGCTTTCAAAAAAGGCTTTTGCCTCCATTTTTAAAGTTGAGCCAGTAGATTTATAATACTGCTTGCCGTTGATGCATTTAGATACCCAAAATATATTGCCCTGCTTGTAAATACCCATTATTCACCCCCTCCGGCATTTACAGCTTGCTTTCTGTTATTGATAATATCATAAGAATTTGAATTTAGCCAAGATAAAATCTTATCTTTATCAAAACGAACAATCCGTCCTATCTTGACGAATGGTATTTTTCTTTCATAAGTGAGCTTGTAGATTGTGAGCGGCGCAATATTGATTAATTCTGATACCTGCTTAACCGTTAAAAGTTGTTTATCCATAGTTTGTTACCTCCGTATATCTAATAAGCAAAGTTTCAAGAAGTAAAACGGAGCGACCAGTAAGAATTTCTCAATAAATGTTATAAAATATGTAGATTTTATTAATTAGAACAAATAATCCGCAAAACATTTTTATCTAAAAATATCAGACAAAATCAGGCTCAGGCAGGCTTGATTATCAGGCAATCAGGCATTAACCTTATTTTATTAGTTGCGTCCCTCTGCCGCGCTTACAAGCCGCATCAGGCAGAGTTGATTTTTAAGGCAATTACCGTAAAGCAATTAATCAAAGATATAATAAGACCATTTAAATTCCCTGAAAAGAGTATCTGGCAGCTATAAAATGTTTTATTACCGCTGCGCATAAACCTCTTATAATAGACAGAGAACGGCAGATTAAGAAAATATTCGGAAAAGAAATACCTGTTTATCAAATTAACCCGTCAGAAAAACATAGAATTGTTTCAGAATTTGGAATAAAATATTTTATAGACGATTATGATATAGTAATTGCTCTTTGCTGAGCGCAAAGTAAAAACTTTCGTAATATAAATATAAAGTTAAACTGTCCCGACTGTAAAGCATACTGGCTTTACAGAGGATACAGAGATTTTAGTTTGCCGAAGCCGGAGAATAAGATAAACAGTTTGACGGAGTTTTTTAAAATAAATTATTAACCTTAAAAATATTATAACTTATTATAAATATCATGGATATTCAAAAAGTAATAGAAAAATATGTTAAAAAAGATTTAAGACGGCATAAAGCAAAATCTTTCAAGAAAGATTTAATGCTTATTCCGCATTTTAATATTTCTAAAAAGAAATTAAATAAATCTATTAAAATAATTAAAAAATAAATTTAGGGAGATATAAATGAAAAATATTGAAATGAGCGTTAACGGCGATGTTTTAACAATTAAAGTTGACCTTTCTAAAACATTCGGCAAGTCTGGCAGCGGCAAGTCAACTATTATCGCTTCTACGGAAGGTAATATATCAGTGCCCGGCAAGGAGGAAATCAAAATCGGGTTGAATGTTTACACGAAATAAGAATATTAATAGCTTTTAAACTCTTTATTCACAAGGCTTTGCAATCAACACGCCTTAAAACGCATTTTAGAACGTTTAACGGCATATTTGATTTTTAGGTATAAAATCTTAACGATACAATTAAAATTGAATATTTTAAACGGGATAAAGGAAAATAGAGAAAAAATAAATCTTAATAAAATGTAAAATTTAAAAAGTCAATTAAAATTAACAGTTAGTTAGTCTAATGAATGCTAAAAGAAAATGGAGGTATTCATGATAGTTAATACGGCAAAAGGTGAAAGAATAGTCCGAATTATTCTTGGAATAATTTTCATAATAGTCGGATTATTTATCTTATTTAGTGTAAATATGGTTCTTGCATTTGCGATAATTTTGTTAATGGTTGGTATCTTGACCTTATTCGTCGGAATTTCTGGATTTTGTCCTGTATATGGCATATTTGGAATTTCTAGGGCAAAGAAAAAGATTGATATCAAATTAAACAGGAAAGAATTGTAATGCAATATGAAGAAAAAATGATAATTAAACACAAACAAATATTGCTTTTATCTTTATATTTTATTCTTTCCTTTTCAACTCAAGCCTTTGCCTTTGGCATTTTCAATATCCCTTACAATAAATCCGATTCTAACTTTAATAAACTTGCAATGCGGGTTTACAATTCTGGCAGTCCTTATATCTATACCAACGGAGCTTATACCTATAACGCATTACCTATAACAACAACTATATCCGGATGTAAACTAATAAGCATAATCCGCAAAACTCAAGGCTTTCCAAAACCGGCATATTGGATAATAGAAAATTATAAAATTTGCTCTGGCAATATAGCAGATGTTAAAAATACCAATATGGCAGGCTGGGATAACTTGCCAAACGGCATTAAACCTGTTATAAATAATATAATAGCGGAAGCAAGGCAATACGGAAAGGCAAAGGCTAATTATTACGGATACAGGGTAATAGCAAAGACCGGCGCTTATATAGGGACGGTATTTGTTTATGTGCTTAACGGGATAAAGTTGGAGTCGATGGTAAAATTTTAATCATAATTATTTTTGTATAATAAATTTTATTATTTTAAACTTTTTTAATTTATGGATTTTCATATATTTCATAATCAGAAAGATAAAACAAATGTTAAGGCTTTATTTTATGTTTTTGGGTTTATCTTGTTTGTTTTGCTTTTTATATCTATTTTTTTCATTTTTGATTGTTGTATTGCGCATAATATTAGCCGTTTAAGTGTCGGATTTAGCGGATTTGCCGCATTTGGAACTGTGCTAATGGCTTTTTTTACTTGGAAAATTATCATGCAAAACAAAAAAGAACGCCAGGAAAGCCATAAACCTTATTGTGTTTTAGTGTCTAATAGCAACTCAAGCCGGCAACAGGATTGGATTTTTGGAAAGTCAATGACTATACCTGGCATTCAAGACACTTATGAATCACTTACAAAGAATTGTATTAAAATAAAAAACATAGGCACTGGTCCTGCTTTGGATATAGAAGTAGAAATACAAGCTGAATGCAAAGAATACAAAGATGATCCTTTATTTAGGGTAACTCCTATTGCGCCTGGGGAATTACCCTATGAAATTGATTTAGGAGAACTCAAAAAAGAATATTTTAAAAGATTTTATGCTATTCATATTAAATATAGCGATATTTTTGGTAATTTTTTTGAGGGCGTTTATCCAGGTAGACATGGAGAAGATGTAGCCCTTGATGTGAATACGAAGAAATCTATTAATAGTGAATATGAAATCATTTATCAGCGAGTAGTTTAATAAATTTAAAAATGCGAACCATTTGCAATATGCAAAAGTTATTGAAATTTTGTAAAATATAATTAAAATTTACAAAAGTCATTGAACAAAAAATATAAGATTTATTTTTTTTATCAAATATTATAAGCTATATATATCGTTATATAGAGAAGATTTATAAAATGCCATATTATTAAGAAAATATTTAATTAAACAATATTTTTACACTTTAAGGGTACAAAATGAATAATATAACCGTCCAAGAAAAAGATAATAAAATTTATAGTCATATTCGTAAAATTTGGCTAATAAAAAAACCTGAGGAGATTGTTCGTCAAAATTATCTTTTAATGCTTGTTAACGAATATGGATATTCTATAGATCAAATTGGAGAAGAATTGGTAGTTACAGGCAGAGGCTCTGGAAAAGCGCAGGCTGATTTTGTTATATGGAAAACTATCGAAGATAAGCAAAGTAGCAAAACCCCTCTTATTATAGTTGAGTGTAAATCAGATAATATTACTATTTCACCAAAAGATTACTATCAAGGCGAAAATTACGCACGTATTACAAATGCACCGTTTTTTGTTACACATAATAGTAAAGAAACCAAATTTTGGCGTGTTAAGAAAGACAGGATGCCAGGGTATATAGAAGAAATTGAAGATATACCTAAATATGGAGCAACAGAAAAACAGATTGAAGACTTACTTGCTCGATTAAAGGTTTTTAAAGAAAATGAATTTGCTGATTTACTTCATACTTGTCATAATATAATCAGAAACAGAGAAAAATTAGATCCTGCTGCTGCTTTTGATGAAATCGCAAAAATCCTTTTTATGAAAGTTTATGCGGAACGACATTTAAAAGCGGATATGAAAAACAATATTTTTACTTTGAATTATATTGAACAGGCAGAGATTTATAATCCTGAGTATTTGTCGAATATTTTTGACCAAACAAAAAGGGAATTTGGCAAAGATAGAATATTTGGCAAAGATGAAAAAATAAATTTGCGTATAAACACAATTAAAGCAATTATTGAAAAACTTGAAAGATATAATCTTTCAGCAACATCAACTGATATAAAAGGTATTGCATTTGAAAAATTTTTAGGAAAAACTTTTCGTGGCGAAATAGGCCAATTTTTTACTCCTCGCCCAATTGTTGAATTCATGGTTCAAATGGTTTCGCCTAAAGAGGGAGATGTAATTTGCGATCCAGCTTCTGGTTCTGGCGGATTTCTTATTCGTTTTTTTGAAGAAGTTAGGGAGCAAATTTATAAGTCTGTAGATATGCAATATCAAATGCAAAAGGATACAATAGAAAGAGATGAAAGATTGTCTGAAGAAGATAAAGCAGAAAAACTTACTAAAATTTATAGCGATTTGCAAAAAGAACTTGATACGGATCGTAAAAATTCACGAATTTGGAAACTATCAAATCGTTGTATTTACGGAACTGATGCAAACGACAGAATGGCAAGAACATCTAAAATGAATATGATAATGCATGGCGATGGACATGGAGGAATACATCATCATGACGGATTTTTAAATATAAATGGAATTTTCGAAGAACGGTTCGATATTGTTCTGACTAATCCTCCATTTGGCCAGTCTGTTGAAAAAGATGATACTATAGTTGATGCTCAAATAGAAATTGATGAGGAAACTAACACTTATTATCATAAGATATATGGCGAGTCATATGCCAACTCAATAGCAAAAATGAAAGCGGCAAAAGGAAAGCCTATAACAACTCTATTTGAATTGCCAAAAAGCGATTCTATAAAAACCGAAATCCTATTTATCGAGCGATGCTTGTCTCTTTTAAAACCTGGCGGAAGGCTGGGAATTGTATTGCCTGAAGGTGTATATAATAATCCATCGCTTGCTTATGTCCGTGAATTCGTAGAAGATCATGCATATATTTCCGCTATTATTTCATTACCTCAGGATACATTTGTATCGGCTAAAGCCTATGTGAAGACTAGTTTACTTTTTATTCAAAAATTTACTGAAGTTGAAAGTAAAAGGTGGCAAAGTTTTTTAGAGAAAAAAAGAAACGAAGTTTTAATTGAACAAAATAAAGAACGCGAGACGCTGGAAACAATTTTAAAAGATAACAAATCTAATAAGGAAAAGAAAAAAGAAGCTAAAACTAAATTGAAAGAGATTGATAATTTTTTACAAAATGAATCAAGACATCTTGCCCGCATAGATCTTGATTATCCTATTTTTATGTGTGAAGCCGAACAAGTCGGCATATCAAGTACAGGTGAAGAAGATGAGAATGAATTACCTCAAATATTAGAGGAATATAAAAAATATCAAAAAGATCCCAAAAAATATATGGCCAATGTGGAGTGATTATGCGGTCAGTCATTACTTACTACAAAAATTTAGAGCGGTGGGATATTAAAAATTATTTATTTATTTTTAATAGTCATTATTCAGTTGAAGAATTAGGAAAATTTATATATGAACATTCAGAAAAAGAAAAGATCGGAAACGAGTTCGAAAAAGAATTTCCGATATTAGGGGTAAATAATAAAACTGGCGTTTATCTTCATGGATATGTAATAGGTAAAGATATTAATCAATCATATAAAAAAGTTAAAAGCGGTGAACTTGTTTATAATCCTTACCGTGTGAATGTTGGCTCAATCGGTATAGTGCAGGAAGAATACAATAATTTTTATGTTAGTCCCGCCTATGTTGTTTTTGGAACAAAAGAAGGATTACTCAATGAGTATATTTATTTAGTTCTATCTTCGAATTGGTTTAACCCATATTTGCGCGCCGCAACGAGTGGCTCTGTGCGTCAAAATCTTAGCTTTGACTTATTGTCGCAATTAAAAGTACCTATTCCATCTATAAATATTCAAGAAAAAATAATTAGTAATTGGCATAATGCAAAAAGAGATATGGAATATTTAAACAATGAAGCCACTGAAAAAGAGAAAGCAATAGATGATTATATCTTGTCAGAACTGGGAATTGAGAGAAAAGCATATAAGAAAAAGAAAGGACCATTTATAGTAAGGTTTGGAGATTTAGAAGAATGGGGAATTGCAAAAGCGTTAATGAATAAAAAATTGTCTTTTATTAAAAATATTCCTTTATTTAAAATGATTGATGTCTGTATTAATTTTAAAAACGGGGTTAATTTCAAAGGCGAACAAGTCGGACAAGGTACGAAATTTGTTAATATTAAAGATGTTTACTCAGAAAAATATGTAAATAATAACAACCTAGATAGGGTGCAATTATCAGAAAAGGAAATAAAAAATAACCAATTAAAAAATAACGATATAGTTTTTGTTCGCTCTTCTGTTAAATACGAAGGTGTGGCATTTCCAAGTTTAATAAAAACAGATAACGAACCGATTGTTTTTTGTGGATTTTTGATAAAATGTTCGCCTTTATCTAATTTGATATATCCTGATTATTTACTTTATTTGCTAAAGACAAGCATGTATAGAAATTTGCTTATTAGTTTATCTGTAAAAACGCTTATTACTAATATTTCACAAGATAAGATTAAAGATTTAAAAATACCTCTTCCACCGCTTTTAAAACAAAAAGAAATAGCTAAATATATTGAAACAATTCAAAACGAAATTAAAGAGATAAGAAATAAAGCAAACAGTATTTTGGAAATATCTCAAAAAGAAATAGAGAAAATGTTAAAAATTTAATAAAATTAAGCATAACCATAAATAGAATTGTAATGGAATAAAAATGCTATGGCAAAATTTATAATATAAAAGTATCCCCTTTTGCCCTTTTTTGAAAATATTGCAATTAAAGAAATTAATGAGGATTAGCTTTTATGATGACTTGTTTACTATTTTAAATTATAAATAAAATTGTCTTAATTTACATTAATAATCTCTTAGTTAACTAAAAAAATAGATATTTAATATGGAAAAAAATAAAATTATTCTTCAAGGTTTGTATTCCGAAAAAGTTTTTGGCGGAGTATTTAAGCTCCTAAGAGGATATGCAACATTATCTGATTTAGAAAGTATTTCTATCCCTTATTATATTGATGAAGGCGGATTTCAAAGGAAAACTAATGCTAAACATGCCGAAGAAATAAAAGAATACTTTGAAAAAGGGAATAATAAATTCATTCCTGAAATTATTTTAGGAGCTAGATTAAATAAAGAAGAATATGTTATTAGACCTGGCAGAGCTTATAATAGGATAAGGAAAGCAAATTCATCTTCAAACATTTCTGGTGCTATAGGACAATCTTTAGATTCTGGAGAAATAACCTCATTTACTATAAATTTAAAAGAATTGCGCAAAAAACCTATGACGATAAGAAGAATAGACGGAAATCATAGATTATTTTTAGCTCGAGATTTAGAAGAAGATACGAATAATCCAAATAAATATTTAGTTCCCTTTTGTTTAATTATATTAGATGATGAAGATAATAAATATGACGATATTGCAGAAGCTTTGATTTTTTACAATATTAATCAAAAAGCCATACCTCTTGCGTCTGAACATGGCTATAAAATTCTGTTAAATACGAATAATAAAGAAAATGTTTTATATGGGGAAAGTCGACTATTTGAGGAAGATAAAATACTTTATGCGGCACAATTGTTTAATAATTTGATAAATAAGCATACTGATATTTACAATATTTTTGAAGAAAAAAATATTGAAGGTATTCAAGAGCCATTTACTAAAATTTATAACTTAGTTAAGCTATTGAATGAAAATGATTTTTTTGATTCTAATAATGATAAAAAAAAATTAGAGGATAAAATAAACAAAATTTTTAAAGATCTTAATGCTGTTTTTTCTTGGGCAAAGATTGAACAATTATCGATAACTAAATATTATGAAATTATTCCTGCGATTCTTTTTATTTTGAAAGAAATTGCTGATTTCAAAGATGAAAATATTGAAAAAGTTAAGTATTGGCTAAAATCATATGATAAATGGCTTACTAAAAGTAAACTTTTGGGTAATTTTAAAACATCGCAACCTGATGTAATATGGAGAATATTTAAGGATTGGAAAAACAGTCAGCCTAAAAAAGTTTTTATTGCTTGTTCTTTCCGTGAAGAAAAAACTATGGAAATGACGAGAAAAATGATTAAAGAAGCTATAGACAATTTTAATGAAAAACATAAAGAAATAAAATTAGAACATATAAGAATAGATGAATCACATGGAACCAGTTTTGAACTAGCCAAAGGAATCTTTGATTCAATAGACGAAGCAGAATTTGTTATTGCTGATTTAACAGATGAAAGGCCAAATGTTTATTGCGAAATAGGTTATGCGAAATCTAAAAATAAAGATTTTATATTAACATTTCATTCAAAATCTAAAGAAGATACTGAAAACAAAAATAAAGTACATGTAGATTTACTACCTTATAAGTATGTAGATTATTCTTCTGATGGTGATTTAAGAGATAAACTAATAAAGGAAATTGAGGGGTATTATGATTTTAAAGATTAATTGTTTAAAAGTAAAAAATAATCAGAAAAAAGGAGATGACAAAATGTAAATTATAAAGATGTAATTATTTCTATTATTAATGAAATTGTGGAGCGGAACGCTCTTTGATTCACATTATATAATCGATGAACTGCGCAGTAACTATCCCGGTATATATAAATCGAATAAGACCGGCGACCAAGACGATGCCAAATATCACGGCGTTATTGCAAGAAAAATAAAAGGTATACAGGGAATAATAAAAATTAGCGATGTTAAAATTTCCGGATTTAAAAATGAAAACGTTAAAGTTCTTTCATTAAATATAAATAATAATGAATCTCACAATCAGCTTTGGGCGAAAGTCACGGAATCTGAAAACGCTTAACATTTACAGGGTAAAAGGCAAATATATAATCCAATTTACGGTTTAACTGCACGCTGTAAATACGGTGAATTTACAAATGACTTTTAATATGTTAAAAATATACTAACGTAATGCAAAGTATTTTTTTAGCATGCGTTATTTTTATAAGGATTTCCGAAAAAACCAAATATTAAGAATGTTATTATTGAAGCGAAGATATAACATTTGCTAAACAAATAACTAAGGTTTTTAGAATGGGCGTATTGCTATGGATAAAAGCAATTATCATAAATTATTATCGGAGTGGGGCATAGATACAGCTTATGCCTCTAAATATCATTTTAAATCGGCTGATTATATTCAGAAAAGGAATATTGTTCTATTAATAATTATTTTTATATTTTCAATTATTTCTTTATTGAAAGGATTAAATTATAAATATTTTTATTTTTTTTCGGTAATCCCATTAATAGCTTCAATATTGCTTTTAATTTATGAATCTAAGGAAGGATTTGAAATATCCAAAAAACATATGCGTTTAGGACATGAATATCTTTGTTTACATAAGGAAATACAAATGATGTTTTATAAAGAAAATATTAGAGAAGAGCAAATTAATGAAGTAAAACTAAAATTAGATCAAATAATTAAAGCAGACAATCTATCATATCCATGCGGCGTTAAATTATGGGTTAACATCGCAATAAAAAAAATTGGTGAAATAAACCAATGGTGGAATAATTAAATAAAATGAGCAATATTAATAATTATCTTAATAATAAACTAAAAGAATTATCAAATAATGCATATATCGGTAAAGAAAATAAAGAGAGCGATAAAATAGAAACTTCTATTGATAATATACTTAAATCATTACGCAGTTATTTTGATAAAGAATTTAAAAAAAATTTTGTAAATAATATAAATATATTTGGATCTTATAAAAGAGGAACTATTCTACCAAGATATTACGACGACAATTCCGATATAGACATTATGATAGTTTTTAATACAAAAGATTTTAAGCAATTTAAACCGGAAATATATAGGAATTACATTAAAAAATTTGCGGAAAACACGTACCCGCGGTCTTTCGTTTATAAAGATGCTCCTTCTATTGTGATTGAATTAAATCATATAAATTTTGATTTAGTTCCTGCAAAAAAAATTGAATATTTTTTTGGTAATGATATCTGTATACCTGATACTGATAATAAATGGCAAAAAACGGATCCAATCGGTTTTGATAGAGTATTGACCGAGATTAATAAAAAGAACGATAATATAGTAAAGCCTGTTATAAGATTATTAAAATTATGGAATTGCGGGAATAATTATCCGTATCTTTCATTTTATTTAGAACAATCAATAGTAAAAATAATTAATAATAGGTTTAACTTTTCTAAGATAAATTATTTATCAGGATTTTTTTATGTTGTTAATAACTTGTCAATATTTAATTTGCCTGATTATAAAGCAAAATAGGTTTAACTTTTCTAAGATAAATTATTTATCAGGATTTTTTTATGTTGTTAATAACTTGTCAATATTTAATTTGCCTGATTATAAAGCAAAAGAGATAACAATGTTAAAAAAGAATTCAAAAAAGCTTGAATTAAGTTTAAAACAGGATAATTATGAGAGATTAAACGAATTGTTAGGAAAAATTTTTAATCTTGAAATCTAAAGAGTAAAAATTAAAACAAAATCAACAATTATTTAGAGGCAAAAATGAGTTATCTTTCACCAAACCTTTTTATGACCGTGACACTTATTGTTGTTGTACCCTTTTATTTATACATGATTTTCAATTTATCCGTAAAGATACGGAGGCGAAGGGTTCATGGACAATACTTTAGGGCGGTAATTTCTATTTATATTTACCAAACACCAATATCACGAATTTTTAAATAACAGCGGAGTATATAACAGCATTTATGATACTGGGCATACTAATGCTATATCATTTAGTAAAAAATTAAATCATGGAAAATATTATTTAGTTTTATATAATGGGAATAAATCTCATTCCACGACGGTTGACATAACAAAATCTATAATAATTGATACTAATAATGTAATTATTATTTCTAAAGCTATTAATAATTATTCAGTGAGTAAAAATTGGCATAATTTTAACAAATTACTTCATAAATAACATATGATGAAATATTGCTAATGTTATAAATAATTGTGGCTTATTTTATATGTAACTAAAATGTAATATTCAAAAAATAATAATATTTACTTGCGTATATAGCAATGATTTAACTTGTCTCTGTATTCTTCCAATATATATTTTTTCCTTTCCTCAAGTTCTTTTGCGAAATCCTCTTTTAGCATTTTTTCAAGCTCGTCAAGCAATTCTTTTTGACTGTAAATATATAATAATTCTTCGCTAATATTTTTTCTTTGTCGGCAATAATTTTATGTTTGCGGATAAGATAAAATAAAAATATAATTTCAAACGTTAAAAATAATAATTCAAAAAATATCATATAACTATCCTTTAGTTTATTCAATTTGGCTAACTTTATTTAATATTATTTTATTTATTAAATTTAATTTTATTTTATATCATTATGTTATTTAATTTAATTAAATATAATTGTATCAGATAAATATTACGGAATATACATAACCGCTATATCCTTGCAATCGTGATATTTTTAATATCGCAAAACTTTTCCGGCAATGCCGGTATATTCAGAATATCAAGGCCGATTCCTAGCATATCTGTTTTTAAAAATATGCCATAATATTTAGTATTAGCATTGACGTTTTCCCGCTGAATTAAAACGGTATTCGAATAAAAACCTTTATTCACATTGAAATACAGCAGATTTAATTCTTTAAATCTGCTTATAACATATATTAATTTCTTTTTAGTGTCATCGTCGGCGATATTTCCTATTCTGTGACCTTTCTGCCTGCAATAGCTTTTTAATGTTTTAAATAAAGCGTAATTAGAAAAAAATGTTGAACCGTTTAATGGCAGCATAATAGCGTTAATTTTGCCGTTGTGTTCTATGTTGATTTCTTGAATTAATAATTTTAAATACTCTTTAACATTGAACCAATCGGCAATATCTGCGGTTGCTTTATCATATATCTCTTGAGCGCCAGAGCCTTCTTTTTTGCTTTCCAGAACGGCATATACGATATTTAAAAATGATTCAACGCCTTCATTAGTAAGAATCAGATTTTTATTCAGAACAAAGTTTATTAATGATTGAATATTAAACGGACTAACGCTCAATAAATATTTTATTTTTTCCGAGCTTTTCAGATATTTAATTCTATTATACAATCTCGTCCTGGCTTTTTTAAACTCATATCTGCAAACGGAGATAGGAACTTTTAACCGGAATGAAGCCGACTGTAAAAATCCTGGTTTAGATTTATGTTTACCGATTCGTAAACTCACGACATAAGCGTCAAAGAACCCCGAAATATTATTTTTCTTTTTTTTAGTTTTCATAATTAAAATTTACTAACGATGTTTATATATCAATACTGCCTGAGTATTTTGTTATAGCGACCTTTTTTCTAACCCAATTTAACCTTATGATTACGTTTTAATTTTAACGGATATTTTGCCTATCCCCTGATTTTCACGCAAAGATTTTAAAACATATTATTTACAATGCTATCTTTGATTTTTTTAAATGTTTTTATATTTTCTTGCTGCTTTGTGTCGTCATACATTCCCGGATCAAAGTATTCCGATACAGAGTCATCTAAAATATGCATTAATTCTTTTGTAGGTCGTTATCATAATTTTTATTCCTCCTTAATTTTTTTAATATTTTTTGAAACCGTAAACTTGTTTCCAGTTTTTAAAAATCCTTAATTTTTTATCTCTATTAACTAAGCAAAGTTTGTTTGAGATGCTGAAAAAATATTAAAAATAAAGCTTTAACAATCCAAAAATTCAAAAAGTCCTAATCATTAAATTTAATAAAAATAATTAGCGAAAATTGCTGTAGGTTTCTTGTTTTAAGGGCGGCGGCGGTTACCATATTTTTTTACCGATGTTTTATTTAGTTTTAAATCGGTGTTGATAAAACTTCTTCGGAAAAACAAATATCATTGAGCATTTTAAACCTATTCATAAATTTAATATCGATGAGCAGCGGGCGGTAACAGTGATTAACAATATTATTATAAATTACTGTTACTGTTATATATTCACGGATTGCTGAATTACAAGATATATACTCATGTATTACTGCCTTTACTGGCAATGGTAACAGTAACAGTAAAATATAATATATATTTTTAATTTTTTTTATTTTTTTATGTGTGCTATATTTTTTTAAAATATATTGTATATATTTTTATTTTACTGTTACCGTTTTTCATATAGTTATAAGACATAGTAAATATACAAGTTTGCGGACAATAAAAAGGTAACAGCAAAACTGTTACCTTTGCTGTTGCATGTTTTTTCAATTAAAATTCAAGTTTTTCTTCGAAGCAAAAATAATAGCAGCGTACAACATTGCCGTTTATTTTTTTGATTTGTTTGTGAGGACTACCTGCGGATTTTGAAATCAATATTCCAGCGGTTTTTAATATTTCTAATATTCTTGATTGCTCTAATTTATACTCTTTGCAAAGTAGTTCAAAAGCTTTTTCGGTATAATAATATATAATACATTTATTATCATCGCCGTATTCAATTTGTCCAGCAGGTTTGTTAACAATCATTTTAGCGTCTTGTTCGTTATTATTTATTTTATTAATAAATAATCCGCTTGTCAGCGCAAATTCTTTGATAATATTAATATACCTCGGCAATTCGTCTTTAACCTCGTTCTTAAAAGTTTCGGCGTTTTCATCTATAATAATTGAGAGCATTTTGTTAAATTCAGGATTTTGATTAATACCTATCATTTTTCTGAAATATTTATTGACGAGAAATAATAAAGATAATATTTCATGCTTACCGCCAAGATTTTCTAATTTAACTTTTCTAATTTTAGCAAAATCGTCTTTGATATTGTCAATGTTAGACTTAAAGCAATCAACCCAAAGCGGCAATATATGTCCGAAGTTATTATTAATTTCTGACGCTATTTCTGCGTAATTTACATTACTACCAAAAGGTGATATTTTATCGTTTATTTCAACAACACGCCTATAAATACCGAGGCTTGCTTTCTGTGTAGAATTATCACTTAAAACTGACTTTATAGATCGTTCAGATGTTAAAAAAAGCATTCCTCTGTAAATAGCCGTTTCTCTCAGCTGTAAGTTTTTCTGGCTCCGCGTCCGTCCTACGCCGCTTTGGTAAGAATAAATTAAATTTATCAAAAAATTATTTATCTTTTCGGCGGTTAATCCGCTCGTCTCTAGTTCATCCAGAAGTATCGGCAGATCTAAAAATCTTGAAAACAGTATTTCTGCGCCCACCTGCGTTGTATTCATGTTGTTCTTTAATGTTTCAGGGCTGCCAAATAAAGACACCATTACCTGATTCGCTAATGTTTTGCCTGTTCCTTGTCTGCCTGAAGTAAAAAATATATAATTATTTAGCCCGAGCGGTTTAATCAGTAAACTTGCGAGTCCGGCGCAAATAATAATACTTGCGCCCGCGTGATTGTTAAAAATATTCCTGATAAACTCAATTTGTTTTTCTTGTGTTCCTTTTTTTGTTATTTTTCTGACGATATCGCTATCAAATACAATATTATCGTTTGAAATTGTAGTAGGCGCTAAAAATTCATTGTTATTATTGTCGTCCCAGCATGTTCTTGAATGAGCGAATACATTCTTTATCTTATCTATATTGAGATCAATAAACTTTTTTAGGTACGAGCTTATAGTTTTAGCTTCTATATTTATAATAAATACGCCTTTTGAGTTAAATTCTTTACATAGTTCTTTACCGTCGCCGATACAAATTGCGTCTATTTCTATACTGCGATTAATAAATTTTAATGACAACATTGTATTTTCATCAGTCTTTATAATTTTTTCAATATTAAAGAAATCGCATAGAGCAATACTAAACGGCATTCCCATTTCATTTTCGGCGATAATGCTCAGTTTTTCATTGGTTTTAACAAATCCAGTTGGTAGAATAAATCCGTTTTCTACGACAGCTTGTTTCATATCAGCGTTTTCTTGAAAGGCAGCGTATTTATCAAAAACTTTTTTAAGAATACCTATTTTCTTAAAAACAGCTTGAAGCTTAGATTTAACTATGTCATTTAATTTAATTTTGTGGAGGCAAGACAGTGCCTCTTGCGAATATTCAGGATTTAGTTCTATAAATTTTAAAATTTCCAGAGCGTTATTTTTGACGGCTTGTATATCGGCGTTTTCTGAGGTTAAATAGTCATCAATGCCTTTAAAGTGACTGTCCCATGTCGCCATTTTAACATTAACGTTTTTATTTAGAAGTACAATAGAAAGGTGCAGCATAGCCTGCCGGACGGCACTATTTTTAGAAAAATCGCTATCAAAGGCAATATAAATGGTTCTTCCGGGAATTAGAAACTCGTTTATTTCCTGCCAAAGCTCTTTATCTTTTTTCAGCTCATTTGAGTCTTTACCAGCTTTGAAATTCCATACCCCGCCTACGGCAACTGCCTTTTCGCCTTCCTGTATCAATTTAAGGGCTTTTTTTTCGCCTTCGCATATCCAGATTTCCACATTTTTTTTATCTTTAACGTTCCAAACGGCTTGAGGAATATAAGGCACAGCCGGCATACCCTTAACGCCGTAATATTTATTTTCTAGTGCTGGATAGAGGCGAACACGACAATATATTTCAGTTCCGTTTTGGTCAAAATACGGGATTTTTAAAACCGTGCAGGCTTGAATTATGCTTTGACGTGCAATAGAAGAAAAGCCTATTATCTTTTTAATTTCATCGGCTGAGCTTATAAATTCAAACTTGGCGGCAATAACTGTATCTAATGATAGTCCTGATTTCTTCAAATCTTGAATTGCGTCGAATTTTCCGCCTGATACAAACGGACGTTCTATATCGTCCCAGTGTTCCACGATATAGTTTATTTTAGTAAAGTCTATATTATTATTTATTTTGTTGTTAACCATTTTGCACCTCCGTCATAATGAAATCAAAGATAGGTTTTTTTAAATTTTTGTTCTCTGATTCGCATATTTTTGAAAATAAATTTATTTTTTGGCGGGGCTTGTAAGGTTTTTTATGGTTATAATTTTTTTGTTTGTTTAGATCAAATAACGATTGTTCTTTATTATTTAGTAAAACTGGTAAAATAGGTAATTCATACGTCACCCATTCAAAATTTGCGATATTTTCTATTTTTTCTTTTTTACTGTCATCATAAATTTTCTCATTTAAACTATTTTGTTGGCAATTTTGCAGATCCCACAAAGCATTTATTGCAATGATTAAATCTAAATCTTTTATCCGCGTTCCGCCGTCATTTAACTTGTCTTTTATCTTAATATATTTTTTAGCCGCATCGTCCAAATTCTTAAAATGTTCTCTAATTTTAATTTTCCAAATATTTTTTTTGGAATAAATATTTGTGAAAATATTGTATTTATCCGGGTATTTTTGAGTTTCTGCAGCTAAACGGTTTATAATATATTCTTTGATTTCTTGGTTTTGTATTAAAAAAGGACGGATTAGACTGTCATTTAATGTAATTTCTGATGCTATGGGGTCATAAATCAAAGTAGATATTGTTTTTTTTATTTTTTCAAACTCAATCGGGTCGAGTTGGTCTATTGCGGGATTTACTGCGGCAGGAATATCAGAAACAGGCGGAGCAGTCGGCGGCGCCTTGCTTTCGGCAGCTTCGGTCGCTATTTGTCTTGCATAAACTACGGCATTATCAATAAATAATATAATAAGTTTTGCAATTAAATATAATTGCTGCGATCTTACTTTTTCTGCATCTAATTTTAGTGTGTTTAGTTTAATTTTGTATAATAAAAATAACGAAAAATATCCCGCTGTAAAAAAAATTAGAAGTTTTTCTTGAATAGTCAATGATTTTATGTTGTTTTTATTAATAGAAAAACATTGAAAAAAACATCAGGATTAATAAGGTTGATAAATTGGTCTTTTTGTGCATTCATGATTTTTCCTCTTTTTTAATAAACGAACAAGAGGAAAGATAAACGAAGTGTGTAAAAGTGATTAGATTTACGGAAGGTCTATATTATTTTCGCCTTTTTCCTGTTATGTTATGAAAAACAGGATAGTGATAGGTTATTATAGATAAAGCCTATCTGACTACACTTATTTTTACGATATTAATTCATAATAAGCAATGGTTACAATTAATAAAGGTTTCTTTAAATATATTAATAAAAAGCAGGTATTCTTAATATATCTAACCGTTAAGGACAATGTACGTTTCCAAATGGAAGCATTGCGCTAAATCATGTTATTGTTTGGCTACTCCGGTTATTGTTTGTTGCGTACTCATAATTATATATTAATGAAAAATGAGCGGAAACTTGCTTGCAGTCGTTTTTTATTATTTTTCGTTTATCTCTCCTTTATTATTTTTAATTTAAAAATAAGATAAAAAGCCAATCTTTTTATCTTTTATTATTTACTTTATTTTATTTTATCTTAATTTAAAATAAAAATCAATAAAAATAAAATACCTAAAATTGACTTTTATGAATACAAGTAATAATATATAGTTAGATAGTAAAAATAAACAAATTGAAGTACAAATTAAATGAGGTTAAATAAAATGAAAGCAACATTGCAGGACGATAAGGTGATTTTAGAATTTAATATAGGCAGCTACGATAAAAATACCATAGATTTTTTAACGAATATTGAGCTGTCGCAAAAAAGTAAGGCAACGGAAGAAGATATAAGTTTTTTGGCTGATGAAATTACAGAAACATGGTGGAAGGCTAACAAAAACAGGTTTATAGATGAAGCCTAAAGTAATAATAGACACAAATATATTATTTTCTGTCCTTTTAAGCAAAGAAAATGGGTATAAATTTATTTTATTTTCTAAAAATATAGAGTTTTATACTTGTAATTTTCTCTTTGTAGAAATATTTAAGCATAAAAATAAAATACAAAATATTTCTAAGTTAAACGAAGATGAGATTCTATGCCAATTAAAAACTATATTGAGTAAAATTACTTTTATTAAAGAAGAACTTATTCCTCAAGAGATATTCAATAAAGCTTATTTTTTAACAAAAGACATAGATGAAAAAGATACTCCTTTCGTAGCATTATCTATATTTTTAAATGGCTTGCTTTTAACTGGCGATAAAAAACTAAAAAATCATTTAAAACAAAAAGGATTTAACAACTTTTACGAATTGGGATAAATTTCGCAAAATTATAATGAAATTATAATAAAATTATAATAAAAGAGGATAAAAACGGCATAAAACAGATAAATCGTAAATATATGTTAAGTGTAGAAAGCAAGCCGTAATGCGGGTTTTAAGTTATATTTAAATTTCTTTCACACGGTAGAAGTCGGCGGTTCGAGACCGTCTGCGCCCACCATATTTTATAAGGCTTTACGGTATGTTTGATATATGGTTTTAAATTGCATTGCCTATTATTCCCTTCCGTGAGGCAGACCGATGATAGACAATGCAAATATTATTTGTTTTTCCTGACTTTGAGACTAAATTCTGCATTTTAATAATGTAAAAAAATATTATAGTCCCGGTTTATCGTTGTTAGTTTTTCTGCTGTTGATATTATTAATAAATAATCCGCTATATATAACCGGAGCCAGCCACAAGGACATAAAAACAGATATCAGCAGTCCGCCCATAACTGCAATAGAAAGGGGTTTAAGAAGATCTGTGCCCCTTCCTATGCCTATCGCTAAAGGTAAAAAGCCAAAAATATCCGCAAGCATAGTCATTAATATCGGGCGAAGCCGTTCCCGAGCTGCAAGGAAAACAGATGAAGGGCCGGGGGACGACGCGGCTGCGCCGCTAATTTGCCTTGACCTTGCGAAAATAAGAATTGCATTATTTGTAGAAATAGCAAAAACTAAAAGAATACCTATAAATGCCGTGCTGTCAAGTTCTATACCTGCAATTAATAAGGCGGCAAGCGCGCCTGCCGCCGAAAGCGCAATTGCTGTCATTGATGCAATTGCAGCACGCTGGCTTGCAAACTGAAAACCAAAAAAAACAAACATAAGGAAAAGCGCAAACATAAGCATTATAGCCATCTGTTTAAAACTCTTTACCTGAGTACGGTAATAGCCTCCCATAACAGCGGTAACTGATGACGGGAGGTGCATAGAACTTATAATGGAGCGGGCTTTAGCTGCGCCTTCTGCGAGACCTTCCCCTTTAACAGGCTGAATAAAAATGTAGGCATAAGGAGCCATATCCTGATGTGTTACAAAAGGAACCGCTTTTTTAATTTTTATATTAGAAATATAGTTTAATCTGGTGTGTGTTCCATTCCTTAGAGTAAAAGGCCATTTTTTTAAATCTGATAACGTGACTGATTTCTTTTTAATAAATACGCGAATAGGTAAGACCTGTTCGCCGTAAAGCATAAATCCGGCATTTTGTCCCCATAGCAGTCTTTTAATTTTATCTGCAATAACCGGCGGCGATAAACCGTAAGCAGCGGCAAACTCAGATGGAACAATGGTAACTTCCGGTCCTGCCGAAGGTGATTTGAAGTTAACATATTGAAAATCGCGAGATTTTTTTAGTTTATATGCTAAAATTTTACCGTATTTTCTTAGCGTCTTAGAGCTCTTGCCGAAAAGCAGCACCTCTAACGGGGCATGGGAACCTGATAAAAAGCCGAGTCGATTAACCATAATCTGCGATAATTTAAGAGCTATAAGATTAGGCGCTGCTGTATGAAATTTATTATATAGTTTTCGCATTACCTCTTCGGTTGTTTCCTTGCGGTTTCTTTTTAGAAGAATAGTTAAATCACCTTTGTTTGGTGTAGAATAAGGCTGATCTAAACTTCTACCGACCACAAGCGAAACCTTGCTTACATTATTATTTTTTTTGGCAATATGCATAAGATATCTGCCAACCTTATATGTAGTGCCGACGCTGCTGCCAACGGGCGTTCTGAACGGAACGACGATAATTCCTTCATCCCATTTTGGCAAAAAGGCTGTCCGCAGGTAAAATAACGAAATTACAATTGTAATTATTAATATAAGCATTACAGGCAAGGCGAGCCATGGCGAGCGCATACCTTTAATAAGTAAATATCCGTAAATTTTCCTCAGTCTATTTTTTTTATAAATTTTACTGCCGCTTCTTTCTCTTTTAGCAAGCATTATCGTTAATATTGGAGTGATGCTCAGAGCCACTATCTGAGATGTTATGAGGGCTATTACTATTGAAAGCGCCATTTGTTTAAAAAGAAGTCCTAATGTTCCATGAATAAAAATAAGGGGTATGAAAACAATAGACGACGTTATCGTTGCTACAGTCATTAGCGGAAGAATTTTTCCTACCTTTTTAAGAGCAGATTTTCCTCCTTCCGTCTCTTCTCCTTTCATCGTATGAAAACCTCTTTCCACAATAACTATCGCATGGTCTATCATGGCTCCTATTGCGGCAGTGAGACCGCCGAGCGTCATAATATTAAGACCAAAACCGAGAGCGCTGAGAATTACAATAGTTAATGACACGGAAATAGGTATTACCGCAAGAGCTATAAATGCGCCGTCTATGCGCCGCAAAAATAAAAAAACCACAAATAAAGCGATGAAACCGCCGAGAATAAGCGCAATCCATACGTCTTCAAGATTTGAATGTATTAGCCGGCTTGTATTGTAAACTGAAATTATCTTCATGTCTTTTGGCAGGCGTTTGTTTAAATATTTAATACGGCGGCTGATATTGCCGGCGACTTTAGTCGTATTTATATTTAAGTCGGGCATTATATCTATGAGCAGCGCATGGCGGTAGCCGCTTACCGCTGCTTCGCGGATTAACGGCGGAGAACCCACATTTACCGTTCCAAAGGCTTTTAAAGGTAATAGAGTATGTATTCCGTTTTTCCCTTGTCCTATCGGCAGCATAAGATTGGATAAATCGGCAGTGTTGTAAGGGCGCGGAACGGTGGCTACGATAAACTGCCTGTGAAATATATCTAATACTCCTGAAAAAAAAGGACCCTGATACGACCTCAGCATTTCTACAATTTTTTCTGGGCTCAGATGATGCTGAGCAAGGAGAAGCGGGTTTAATTTTATTTTAACTTCAGGCCAGCCGCGCCCTGTCCCTTCAATTTTATATATTCCCTTAACAGAAAGCAAAGCCGGTCTGATCTTGAATGCAAAAATAGGCATCATAGCCGAACTATTATAAGCATGACGGTTGGAAACAAGCGCATATTCAGCAAAAGGATATACATTCGGAGACATTAAACGTACATCTATTTTGCTGTCAGGAGGCAATGTCACCTGGCTAAGTCGGGACTGAAGCATTAAATAAGCTACATGCGGTTTTATATCGGATTCAAAATAAACAGTTATTTTAGATATTCCGTTGCCGGTTTGCGAACGTACAAGGCGAACGCCTGGTTCTCCTTCAGCCGCCGCTTCCAGAGGCGCGGTTACCTTAACTAGCATAAATTTTACAGGCAGTCTGCCGCTATGGACCAAAACAGAAATCCTAGGAAAATTTACATCGGGAAAAATGCTTTGAGGCATGCTGTTAATATAAATCCATCCGATGCCTATAATCATTAAAGACAACAGAATTACCGAAAATTTGTTTTTTAAAAGAAAATTAAGATACCTGCTCAATGTCTTATCTCCACTAAAATACCGGATATAAGACGAGAAACAGGATAGACGATTACCGGTTCATTTGACCTGATATTTCCCTTTACATATGCCGTACCGTTTTCTAAACCGATTATTTTTACTTTTACGGCTAATGTTTTATTATGCTTTATAATAAATACAGAAGTTTCTCCTTTTAACATCACAATCGCCTTTTTAGGTAGAGAAAAAACATCTTCTGCTTTAACAGCGGTTTTCGATTTTGCAAAATTAAAATTGAGTTTAACCCATTCGCCGGGCAGCAGAGATGAATCTTCCGGTAAATTTACATAAACAGGTACTAAGCCGTTATGTCTGGCATTATTGCCGATTGAAATTATTTTTCCTGTCCCGCTAAAATGCTTTGTTTTTATATTAACCTGCATATCATCATAAAGTTTAAAACTCTGGGAAGGGGTGACATATGCGACTATCCACGGTTTTCCCTTGCCGTTTAGCACTGCAATAGAGCTTCCTGCGCTTACTATTGCATCATCAGGCACAAGATAATGCACTGTACCTTTAAAATGTGAAATCAATACACCCTCGCTTTCGAAAGCCTCAAGAGAACGGAGTATAGAATATGCGTCGGCAAGCGATAAAGCTGCACGTTCCTCATCTTTTTTTGCCATTACCCCGTCATGAAACAAAAGTTTTATTCTTTTAAGCTTCATCTTTGCATATTCTACCGAGGCTTTGGCTGAGATAATTCTTGCATCTAATCCAGGGCGGATAACCCTTGCTATAACAGTTCCTGAACTTATGTGCGACGGGAAAAGAAATGATTCTATAATCCTTCCCGTAAATGGGGCTGAAACAACAAGTCTGCCTGTGCTATGAACCATGCCGGGCACGGTAATATCTTCAATCCATGCCGATTTTTTTATATATGATATTTTTACGGATACAACAGAAGAAGCATAAGCATCAGTAATGCGGTACATAAAAATTACAACCGAAATTAAAATAAAAGTAAAAAATAACAATGTATATAGCAAGAAAATGAAATTTAAATTAAATAAAAATCTTTTCATAATGTTACGCCTCCATAAGGAATTATTCCCATATCTATATCTAATTGTGCAATAGCTAAATAAAACCTGTTTATAGCCTTGGCAAGCGTTAACTGTGCTTTTATCCTGTTATTCTGAGCCTGCTGTAAAGCGAGCGCATTAAATTCCCCTGCCAGATAACCTTCTTCCGTCATTTTATAAACAATCACCGATTCCTTAACTAAAATTTTTGCTCCTGACATTCTTTTTTCCTGAGCTTTTGCAAAACCGTAATCTAAAGCTAATTTCTTCTTTATAGATAATTTGAGAGCCGATTTTGCCGATTGTAATGCCATAAGCCTTTCATTTGCCGCATCTGCATAGTCGCTATGAAGCCCAAAATTTGAAATGGGTATATTTAACGTCACGAAAAATTGCCATCCAAGGTCAGGGATATCAACAGAATTTATCGTATCTTCCCCATATGAGGCGCCGCCTTGAATATTAGGAAGTTTTGCGGCTTTATTTATTGAAACGTCAGCATCTGCGGATTTAATTTCTGCTTTCGCAATCTTAATTAGCGGCTGTTTTTTTATAGCATTTAAAATAAGGCTGTTTAAGGCCGGAAGTTTGTAGTTAGAAGCGTGCGCATCCGATAAAAACGGCGATAATTTATCGGTATTAAATTTTTTACAGAATATTTCCATGGAAAAAATATATTCCATAGCTCTTAATCTAGATGTTAAAACATTTAAATCTGTTTGCAATTTTGTAATCAAGAAGCCAATCTGAACGACATCTAAACGCGGAAGATTACCGGTTTTATATCCATTTTCCGTAGCATTAAAAATTTTTTTAATATTACTTAATGTTTTTAGCTGTATATTTATCTCATTTTTTAACAGAATCAGACCGTAATAATCTTGCGTTACCTGAGCGGCAACAATTAGACGGGCTAAACGCAGCCTGTATTTTGCAATTTCCAGATTACTTCTTGATAACGAAATAAGGGCATAAAGTTTAGGGTTAAATATAGGCACTGTTAATCTGATTTGACCGATATATTCCCGCATCCCGTTAGCAGAAGCAAACAAAGGAGAACCGTTTCTCATTTGTGTCCAGATACCGCCGCCTACAATTGTTATATCAGGCATCAAACCGGCGTAAGCAGCTTTTTTTAAATCTGTTTCTTCAGCAATAATATGTTCTGCCCTTAGTATATTTCCCTGCTCAGATACCGCTCTTTTAATAGCTTGAGGCAACGATATCTTATTAAGAATACGGCGGTTGGAGGAAGAGGCAGATATAAACGGCGCAGCAGCAGCATTTGCGACTTGTATGCCCGCTGAAATAGTATAAATAAAATAAATCGTAATGATGGAAAGAATAAAATTAATGAACGCAGCCAAATTGATTTTATTCAATCCAAACATCATTCCAAACATCATTTTTATCGTAGGCACTGCCTTTTTTGAATATGAATACCTCATAGTTTATCAGTTTACTAATTTACTGATTTTTTTGCAATAAAAGGAAGCGTTTTTATTGTAAAATATACTTAGTCCTTGATTATTTTAATTGTTTTAGCTACAATTAAAATAAGAAATTAAAACAAAAAATTAAAATAAGATATTAAAACACATTTAAAATTTTATAATTTTAAAAAAGGGGCCGAATCAATGAGAATAATGACGGAAGACGATTTAAAAATTGCTTTTGCAGGAGAATCACAAGCCCATATAAAATATTTAATATTTGCAGAAGTTGCGGAAAAAGAAAATAAGCCGAATCTTGCCAGATTATTAAGAGCCATATCGCATGCTGAATTTGTTCACGCAAAAAATCATTTCAGAGCACTGGGCAATATTAAAAAATCAGATGAAAATCTCGTCAACGCTTATGACGGCGAAAATTATGAAGTAGAGGAAATGTACCCGGTATTCAACAATACAGCTAAATTTCAAAATGAAAAACAGGCTGAAATTTCAACTCATTTTGCTTTAGAGACTGAAAAAATACATAGAGATATTTACAGTAAGGCGATAGAGTTAAATAAACAGGATAAAGATTTTACAGACCAGCATATTTTTATTTGTCCTGTATGCGGTCATACGCATTTAGGAGATGAAGCGCCGGATAAATGCCCCATATGCGGAAGCCCAAAGGATAAATATATAAAATTTTAACTATAATTATATAATTTAATTAGTTAAATTAGTTAGATTAGTTACAATGAAATTGCTAAAAATTGCTTTATAAGGAAGTTTGACCTTTATAAACACAGTTACATTTAAAGATATGCTCTCAATTACTTGAAGCGGCCGCATTATACGCAATAACGCAGCCGCTTCTGCAAAATTCAAAATTAACCGTTATTAATATTGATTAATATTAGTTATTAACTAATCTATACTAAATTAATAGCTATATTATAGTGTGAAGCTGTATTATTCGGACAGGTTTTCTTTCATAGTCTTAATTTTTTTATTCAACATTTTTTTCATAAATTCAAGGCGTTTAATTTTATTGCCGATTCTTTTTTTCATCATTTGTACAAATTTCTTTCTTTGCTGCGGCGTTAAAACGTTAAAGAATTTTTGAAAAAAGTTTGCTTTAATTTCAACCATGTTTTTAACTTTATTTGCAATATTCGATACGAAAACGCTTTTGTTAAACGTGCCGGATTTTATTGCCGAAAGCAGCGGATTTCTAAAGTTTCCCATATTAGACCTGAAAGCTTTAAATTCTTGACGTTTAAAAAGCATAATGTGACGAACCTGATTTTTATTTAAATGCAATTGCTTTTTGAGCATAAAAACGTTAAACATTCCAATTCTCATCCGCATATTCATTTTACCGCGGCGCATAAATTTATGCCCCATAAAGTTATGTTTCTGCATACCTTGAAATGCGGAAGCATTACCCGCAAAATACGCTCCCGTAAAAATAAATGCCGACAAAAACATAAACAGTAAAAAAAACTTAGACTTTTTCCTGACTTTGACACCAAATTCCGCATTTCAATAAATTGATTCCTTTAAATCAGCATAAACATTGAATATCATTTTTATATTTTTTCTGTTTTGTAAAAAGTGTAGTAGGAAAATATTACAT
>JAJYQS010000084.1 GCA_021794475.1 bacterium
AGTGGAAAGGTAATAATAAATTAATGATTTTAATATATAATATAAAAAAGAATATCGTCTAATATCAATATCTAATGCGTATTAGCGTTATCCAGAAAAAGGGTACTATTTAGGTAGATATATTAAATTTATATTTTGTAATCATAATGGCAAGAAGTAGGAAAATAGGCTCAATAAAAAACGAACTAATTCATAAGTCGAAAGAATCAATGTTGTCTGCTGTTCAAATTTTTAATAATCCAAATATGCAATTTAAATCAGAGTCCTTTATTGTTCTTGCAATTATAGCATGGACATATCTTTTACATGCATATTATCGTAGTAATCGAATTGAGTATAGATATTTTGAATTAAATGGTAAAAGAAAACGTTTTTATTGTACAACATGTGGTGCTCACAAGTATTGGGAATTAGAAAAATGTTTAAGTTCTTCAGACTCACCAATAAAAGATAAAGCTATAATAAGTAATTTAAAATTTTTAATAGGTTTAAGACACGAGATAGAACATCAAATGACAACAAAAATTGATAATTTCTTAAGTGCACGGTTTCAAGCATGTTGCTTAAATTATAATCATTATTTGAAAGAATTATTTCCTAAACAAGAAGGGATAGAAAGATATATATCTATGAGTCTTCAACTTTCGTCTTTGAGCGAGAAACAATTTGATCAATTAAAAGATAACAAAGAATTACCTCAAAACATTTCAACATACATTCAAAAATTTGATAGAGAATTACCTGATTCTATTTTTGAGGATAGGGGATTTTCATATAGGGTTTTTTTTGTTCCTAAAACTGTCAATAGAAAAGGTCAAGCCGATGCAGTAATTGAATATATTCCAGCTGATTCAGAAATGGCAAAAGGTGTAAACAAGGAATATGTATTTATAAAAGAAAGAGAGAAAAGTAAATATTCGCCGAGTAATGTATGTGAAAAAATGCAAGAGGAGGGTTATAAAAAATTCAAGATTTATCAACATACTCAATTATGGAAAGCTGAAAAAGCCAAAGATAAATCCAAAGGGTTTGGGGTTTTAGTGGTGAGAACTTGGTATTGGTATGAGTCATGGATAGAATTTGTAAGAAAACATTGCGAAGAAAATAAAAATAATTATATATAAATTAGACCTAAATATCAGAATCCGTAAAAAGTTAAAAAACATTTAAAATTTGACTTAAATTATTATAGAACATATAATTTAATTATTTTTAATTAACGCAATTTATTTATATAAAAAATAAAGCTATTAAATTGTAAATAAATATCCACTAAAGAATGATTAATCAGGCTTGGTTTGCTAAACATGAAACCTTTCATCCGCGTTTCGGATGGTTAAAGAAGGGGTTTGATAAATCTATTGAAAATAGTAATATATTTTTCGAAAAAGATGCCACCACAACCTTAGGAGTGGGTAAAAATATGGTGAAAGCCATTAAATATTGGGGTATCGCACATAAAATTCTTCAAACAACTCCTGATAAAAAAATTATACCTTCTTATTTTGGATATCAATTATTTGGTGCAGACGGTTGGGATCCATACCTTGAGGATATAGCAACATTATGGTTATTGCATTGGAATCTTTTAAAAAAACCTTGTTATGCAACGGCATGGTTTTATGTTTTTAATGTTTTTAATCAGTATGTTTTTACTTCGGATGATATCCTTTCTGGACTCATTGAATATAAAGAGAAAATATTTCCTTTAGCCAAAATAAGCTCATCATCTCTTTTAACTGACGTATCATGTTTTTTCAGAATGTATCTTAATTTAGGAAATAAAAATGAACTACTTGAAGACTCAATAAATAGCCCGTTTATTGAGCTTGATTTAATTAAGAACTATGGAGATACCAAACATTATACATTTAATTTTGATTTTAAAACAAGTCTTGTTCCTGAAGTAATAGTTGCTGCCTGTTTAGAATTTGCTGAATTATACGCAAAAGAAGCAAAAACTATAAATATATCTCGTTTATTATATGAAGAGGGGAGTCCAGGGCAATGTTTTAAAATAAAAGAAGATACACTCTGCGAAGCAATTGAAAAAGTATCCAACAGATTTAACGATATTACCCTTTCTGAAACAGCAGGATTAATTCAATTTTCCTATAATCACAAACCAATTAAATTGTCTGAAGAAATATTAAAAGATTACTATCTCAAAAGAGGTTAATCGTGTCTCTATATGATTTTATAAAAATAAGTCGTAGGTATTCCCGTTCAATTAATCTTGAACGGGACATTGATAGCATAGAAAGCGTTAAAGGATATATTTTAACATCTAAAGAAAATGACTATATAAAACGATTTTTTGAATCTTTAGTCCAACCAAATTCAGTTAGATGTTGGACCATAAGCGGAACATATGGAACAGGAAAATCTTCCTTTGCACAATTCTTGTCAGCTTTATGCGCCGCAAAAAATGCTGAGGTTAGTTTAAATGCAGTCAGGATTCTTAAGGATAGTGATTATTGTCCCATTAATTTATTATCCAATATACACGATAATGGGTTAATCAGAGCATTAGTTACGGCACAAAGAGAACCGGTAGCAAACACTTTAATTCGTGCCTTAAAGAATGTGAGTGAAAAATATTGGGATAATATTAAAGGAACCAAACCTACAGTATTATCTGATATCAAAAAAGCTCACAATGAAATTATAAATGGCAAAACAATTGACAATAACCTTTTATTATCTATTGTTAAAGAACTATCCATTGCTTCAAAATCGGGCTTTCTAATAATTATTGATGAACTAGGGAAAAATCTTGAATATGCTGCTCAAAATACTTCGTCTAATGACCTATACATTCTTCAACAAATTGCAGAACTTCCTTCGGGCGTAAACGATCCCAAGATATTTTTTATAGGATTATTACATCAAGCATTTTATGAATATGCTCAGGGTTTGTCGTTAGCATCAAAAAACGAATGGGCTAAAATTCAGGGTAGATTTGAAAATATTTCTTTTTCGGAATCACCTGATCGTTTATTTTACCTTATTAAAAATGCTATAGATTATTCAAATGCGGATGAGTTAATTCCATCAATAGAGAAATGGTCTATGGATTGGGAAGATATGCTATTTCGTCAAAATATTGCTAATAAATTTTTTTTAAAAGGATTGCGTAAAATATATCCTTTGCATCCTATTACAGGAATAGCTTTATCAATATTGTGTAGCAAATTTTCACAAAACAATAGAACATTATTCACTTTTTTATCAAGTGAAGAACCATATTCATTTAAGACATTTTTAAAACTAACGGATACTTCATCTCAAAAGGAAAATACGCTTAAAATAGACCAACTTTATGATTATTTTATTGAATCCGGCAGTATTACGATTTCCGCCAATCCTCGATATCAACATTGGCTTGAAATACAAGGGAGAGTTTCTGAAGCTAGAAATCTTGATTTAGATTCTATAAAAATATTAAAAGCTATAGGGCTGCTGAACCTGATATCAGGTTCAGGGGTTATAAAAGCTTCAAGAAAGATTGTTGCTCTTAGCCTCAGCGAAAATCCCGAAGATATTAATTTAGAGCAATATTGGAACAATATTATTAATTCATTAATCAAAAAAGGATTTGTGACATGGCGTAAGCAATATGATGAGTTACGTATTTGGGAGGGTTCAGATTTTGATGTTGAAACTTTGCTTTCGGAGCAACAATTAAATGTTAAAAAGACTTCTCTATCAGTTATTCTAAACGAGTTTTATCCTTTACGTCCGCTTATTCCAAGAAAACACAGTTACAAAGGTGGAACGATTAGGTTTTTTGAGAGAAAATTTTTTGACGTTATTCCTGAAAAGATTGAATGTTCTAGGGCAGATAGCGACGGCATTATTTGTTATGTGTTTTCTAAAGAGAATAATTTTAATAGTATTCCATCTTTTACTACGAATAAAAAACCTATTGTAGTTATTGTATTAAATAAAACCACAACTCTTCAAACTGCATGCCATGAATATGCATCATTGCAAAATATTTCAAAGTCCGCCAACCAACTTCAAATGGATGGAGTAGCTAGGCGAGAGGTAAGGCAGCGAATTTTTAATGCCAGAAGATTTTTAGAAAATGCTTTGCCTTTATCTTTTAATTCATCTAATTTGGATTTAGATTGCTGGATTATCGGAAATAAAGAATCTATAAGGAATGAAAAAGAGCTAAATAATAAACTATCTAAAATTTGCGATTCAGTGTATTGCAAAGAACCACATGTCTGGAGTGAATTAATTAATAAAAGAGAATTGTCATCCCAGGGGTCCAAAGCGAGACGTGAATTAATGGCATCATTGATTTATAATGCGGATAAGGAACAATTAGGCATAAATGGGTATGGTCCTGGGCGCAGTTTATACGATTCATTAATTAGATTGACGGGCATACATAGAAATAACAGTAAAAAATGGTATATTGACGAACCATATAGAGAATCAGGTATTTACTCTATATGGAAGAAGATTGAGGAATGTTGTTTTTCAGCCACGGTTATTCCAACTCCGATAGAGAATATTTATAAGATTCTTGAAAACCCACCGTATGGAGCCAAACAGGGCATCATTCCTATCATGCTTTTATCTGTTCTTCTTTATCATAGTGAAACCATTAGCATTTATATAGACGGTTCCTATATACCTATACTTGGCACAGAACATGTTGATTTATTAAATAAACGGCCTGATAAATTTTCCGTAAAGTGTTTTGATATAACAGGGGTTAAATTTCAGTTGTTCAAGGAGTTAGAAAAAATTATCACCACATCTGTTCCAAATAAAAAACCTATTCGAAACGCTTCAATCCTAAACATAATCAACCCACTTATTAAATTTATACGCAACCTTCCTCAATATACACAAAAAACGCAAAACTTAAGCAATGAGACAAAGGCTGTAAGGAAGGTTTTATTGGAGGCTAAAGAACCTGATTCTTTATTATTCAGGGATTTGCCTCAAGCTTGTGGTTTTTCGTCCACCGGATTTGATTCATCTATTGAAGAAACGCAAGTTAAGGCTTTTAGAAAGAAGTTGGTTTCAAATTTAAACGAACTTCAAGTAGCTTATGATGCTATGATGACTAATAGCATGAAATTAATATGCAAAATGTTTTCTATCAGCCCTGATATTAATGAATTACGAAGTTATTTGAAGGCTATTGCCTCAAGAATTATAAATAATACACAAGTTTTGGATCTTAATTTAAAAAGATTTATGCAGGCAGCAATAGATGTTGAATCAGAAAATCAGATATGGCTGGAGGCTTTGTTTATGGTAATATCCGATAAGCCTCCTATTTCATGGACAGATAATGATGTACTAGCATTTGAGATTAAACTTGGTGAAGCGGCAAGAAGATTAAGAAACATAGATACGATTATTAATATTAAAAGCAATGGTACCGATGAATTTGAGGCTCGTAAAATTACGATAACATATTCATCGGGAGAAGAAATCAACGAGGTTATATGGCTTGACCGTAAACATAAGGAAGGGGTAATGCAAATTGCCAATAAAATAATAGAAACCGAGATAAATAAGGATGATAAATTAGGAAAGGCTATAATTGCTGCAATCATCGAAAGAATATTTTTGAAAGAAAAAAAGGAGAACGAAGATATTAAACCTATAAAAAAATGGGGAGAAAATAAGAAATATGGCGAATAATAACGTAAGACATGTTTTGGGATTATCTGGCGGGAAGGATAGTGCCGCACTTGCCGTTTATCTGCATAGTAAAATTCCAAACGTAGAATATTTTTTCTGTGATACAGGATGTGAATTACCCGAAACCTATGATTTTTTAGAAAGACTTAAAGCTAGGCTTGGAATAAAAATCACATATTTAAATAAAGCGCTGATCCCAAAGGATGACCCCGAGGCAATTTTTAAATACTGGTTAACAATTTATAATGGCTTCTTACCATCACCAAAGGCGCGCTGGTGCACGAGGCAGCTGAAAATTACGCCATTAGAGAATTTTATTGGGGGCGATGAAGCAATAAGCTATATTGCTATACGCGCCGATGAGAATCGTGACGGTTATATATCGGCAAAAAATAATATTATTCCAACCTACCCTTTTATAGAAAATAATATTGTAAAGGATGATGTTGTCAGAATTCTTGAGGAAAGTGGCATTGGAATGCCTGAATATTATAAATGGAGATCGCGATCAGGATGTTATTTTTGTTTTTTCCAGAGAAAAATTGAATGGATCGGTTTATACGATAACCATCCAAATCTTTTCGAAAGGGCTGTAAAATTTGAAAGCGAACATTCTGATGGGAGGAAGTTTACATGGAATGAGCACGAAACACTC